>JAHBAO020000114.1 GCA_018500065.2 Octadecabacter sp.
ACACTTTGGCCGCATCGATGCAAGACGCGCCGTTGGTGGGGTGGTTCTTCAACCTGTGGCCTGTGCTTGAGCCGATTTCGTTCCGCGCAACGCAGACATCTTCGATTGCGGTCATCATGATGGTGACATGGCAGTGGACACCGTTCGCCGTGCTGATCTTCATGACGTCGCTGCAATCCGAGGACCAACAGCAAAAAGAAGCTGCTGTTCTTGATGGGGCAGGCCGCTGGTCGCAGTTCCGGTTCCTGACGCTGCCGCACCTTGGCCGACCAATGGCCATCGTGGTGATGATCCAGGCGATTTTCCACCTCTCGCTTTATGCAGAGATCGAAATCGTCAGCCGCGGGAACGGCAACAAAAACCTGCCCTATCTGATTGGCGAATTCGCCAACAACAATATCGGTGCTGCAAGCGCCACGGGCATTTTCGCAGTCATTCTCGCCAACATCGTCGCAATCTTCTTGCTGCGCGCCGTTGGCAAGACGTTGATGGAATAGGGGATATACCAATGGCAATCGTTGCACAAACTTCTCGGTTCTCTCGGATCGCCTGGCCGACACTGGCTTGGGTCGTCGGTCTGATCTTCTTCTTTCCGATCTTCTACATGGTCTTGACCAGCTTCAAGACGGACGCGGATGCGGTTAACCCCGATATGTTGTTCAGTTTCACACCAACGTTGGAAAACTACGCCAACATGACGGACAATTATGATTACTGGCGCTTCGCGACAAACTCGGTGATCGTTTCCGTCTTCGCGACACTGTTTGCGTTGGTCGTCGGGGTGCCCTGCGCCTACGCAATGGCGTTCAATCCTAGCCGCGCCACCAAAGACGTACTGATGTGGATGCTGTCGACAAAGATGCTGCCAGCGGCGGCGGTATTGTATCCAATGACGTTCCTGACAAAGAACGTCTTTGGCCTGTTTGACACGCACTTCTTGGTTATCTTGGTACTGTGTCTGATCAACTTGCCGATCGTGGTCTGGATGTTGTTCACTTACTTTAAGGACATCCCGAAAGACATCATCGAGGCGGGAAAGATGGACGGCCTGACGACATGGGGTGAAGTCAAAGAAATCCTGATCCCATTGGCGTGGGGTGGCATCGTGTCCACGGCACTTTTGACCTTTATCTTCTGCTGGAACGAGGCCTATTGGACGGTCCGGCTTACCACAATCGACGCGGCAACCCTGTCCAAACTCATCGAGGGCAACCGTGCCCCAGAAGGTTTGTTCTTCGGTCGCTTGTCCGCGGTCTCAACAGCGGCAGTTGGCCCGATCATCGTATTGGGTTGGTTCTGTCAGAAACAACTGGTCTCAGGTGTGGCCTTTGGCGCAGTGAAATAGGGGGGCGATCTCATGGGAAGCATCGTACTTAAAGACGTAAACAAGAAGTTCGGCGAAACGGAAGTCATTCCACCGCTGGACCTTGAAATCAATGACGGCGAATTCGTTGTGTTTGTTGGGCCGTCAGGCTGTGGTAAATCCACGCTGTTGCGCCTGATCGCGGGCCTTGAAGACCTGACGGGTGGTCAGGTGAACATTGACGGCAAAGACGTCACCGAAGTGTCGCCAGCCAAACGCGGCCTGTCGATGGTGTTCCAGTCTTATGCGCTTTACCCGCATATGACCGTGCGCAAAAACATCGCGTTTCCAATGCGGATGGCGGGCATTGATCAAGCGACGCAAGACGCAAAAATCGACGCCGCTGCAAAGTCATTGAACCTGACAGACTATCTTGACCGCAAGCCCGGCCAGTTGTCTGGTGGTCAGCGTCAGCGTGTGGCCATTGGCCGTGCCATTGTGCGCGAACCGTCTGCGTTCCTGTTTGACGAACCGCTGTCCAACCTTGACGCCGCGCTGCGCGTTGGCATGCGCCTTGAAATCATGGAGCTTCACAAAAAGCTGAACACAACCATGATCTACGTGACCCACGATCAGGTCGAAGCCATGACAATGGCCGACAAGATTGTTGTGTTGCAGGCTGGTGTTATCGAACAGGTCGGCTCGCCGCTGGAACTGTATCACAAGCCGCGCAATAAGTTCGTTGCTGGCTTTATCGGGTCTCCGAAGATGAACCAGATTGAGGGCGCGGAAGCGGCCAAGCACAACGCGAAAACCATCGGCATCCGTCCCGAGCACGTTGATGTGTCCAAGACCGAAGGCACCTGGAAAGGCGTCGTTGGCGTCGCAGAACACCTTGGGTCTGACACCTTCATCCACGTTCATGAAACCGGTCTGGATGTGGGCGAGGGCGATCTGTTCACCGTGCGCATTAGCGGCAACATTGAAGTCAGCCACGGTGACACGGTTTACCTGACGCCACAGATGGACAAGTTGCACAAGTTCGACGCGCAAGGCCTGCGGATCGAATGAAACGACTGAGTGGAAAATCTGCCCTGATTACAGGGGCCGCGCGCGGGATCGGGCGCGGCTTTGCCGAAAGGTATCTGGCCGAAGGCGCGACTGTTGCGATCGCTGACATAAACATGGAAGCGGCGACACAAACCGCCTCCGAGCTTGGTGCTGGGGCCTACGCGGTCCATCTAGATGTATCCGATCAAGACAGCATCGACGCAGCCATTGCGACTGTGGTGGAGCAAGCATGGTCACTCGATATTCTTATCAACAACGCAGCACTTTTTGATGCCGCTGAGACCGTCGATATTACCCGCGCAAGCTATGACAAGCTTTACGCTGTCAACGTGGCGGGCACATTGTTCACCATGCAGGCCGCGGCCAAGCAGATGATTTTGCAGGGAAATGGCGGTAAAATCATCAACATGGCCAGCCAAGCGGGACGGCGCGGCGAACCTTTGGTTCTGGTTTATTGTTCCACCAAAGCTGCGGTTATTTCGATGACCCAGTCCGCGGGGCTGAACCTGATCCAGCACGGAATAAACGTGAATGCCATCGCACCGGGCGTTGTCGACGGCGACCATTGGGAACATGTGGACTCCATGTTTGCCAAACTGGAAGGCAAGAAGCCCGGCCAGAAAAAAGCCGAGGTCGCAGCAAGCGTCCCAGCGGGCCGGTTCGCCGTCCCAGACGATCTAACAGGGATGGCCGTTTTTCTGGCGTCATCCGATTCCGATTACATCGTGTCGCAGACGTATAACGTCGACGGCGGACAGTGGATGAGCTGATGAAACTGAGCCTTGAAAACATTGCCGACCTGCCAAACGATGTGCGCGTGCCAAATTATGCGCGTTCCGACTTGTCTGCGGGCATGGTCCATATCGGCTTGGGCAATTTCCACCGCGCGCATCAGGCGTGGTATTTGCATCGTTTGATGGATCAAGGCCTTGCCCGTGACTGGGCCATTCTCGGCGCTGGTGTGCGGGCAGGGGATGCAGCACAGCGTGAACGCCTGTTGGATCAAGATTGCTTTACCACCTTGATCGAGCTCGATCCGAAGGGCAAATCTGCCGAAGTCATCGGATCTATGATCGGGTTTATCAACGTCGCGGACGACAATGCGCCATTAATTGCGCATATGTCAGAACCCGCGATCCGCATTGTGGCACTGACCGTAACTGAAGGCGGCTACTACTTATCCCCAGAGGGCGGTTTTGACGCTGATCACGCGGATATTAAACATGATGCCGCAAACCCTAACACGCCAAGAACTGCTTTTGGCGCGATGATTGCCGCGCTGAAAGCACGCCGTGACAGCGGTGCAGGGCCGTTTACCTGCCAAAGCTGCGACAACCTGCAAGCCAATGGTGACGTCCTGCGCCAAACCGTTGTTGGTTTAGCCAAACTGAGCGACCCGGACTTGGCGGCGTGGATCAACGACAACGCGACATTCCCCAACGCAATGGTGGATTGCATTGTTCCTGCAACCGGTCGCTCCGAGTTGGCATTGGTGCGCGAGTTCGGCATCGAAGACGACGCACCTGTGACCCACGAAAACTTCCGCCAGTGGGTCATCGAAGACAAATTCTGTGCCGGACGCCCCGATTGGGACAAAGTCGGCGCAACCTTCACCGATGATGTCCACGCATTTGAGGCGATGAAGCTGCGCCAGCTGAACGCGGGCCACCAAATCATCGCGACACCGGGTGAGCTGCTGTCCGTGCCGACCATCGCAGGCACGATGGCAAACCCGCTGATCAAAGGTTTGTTTCGGAAGGTCGAGATCGAAGAAATCGCGCCCCACGTTGATACTGTGCCGGACATGACTGCGCTGGACTATGTCGACCTGATTGACGCGCGTTTTTCGAACCCTGAAATCCACGACACCACGCGCCGTGTGGCGTTTGATGGCTCATCCCGTCACTCTGGCTTCTTGCACCCGATCTTGCGCGATGCGCTTGCCGCCGACACACCAATGGACGGGCTTGCCTTGGTTGAGGCACTTTGGGCGCGCATGTGTGAAGGTACGCGCGAAGATGGCAGCGCCATTGAACCCAATGACCCGTTCTGGGACGTACTGAACGCGACGGCGTTGAAAGCAAAGGACAATCCGCAAGCGTGGATTGACCAAGAGCAGGCCTATGGTGATCTGGGTAAAAACGCACGCTTTGCGGCCAGCTTTGCGAAATGGCACGGGCTTATTCAGTTAGTCGGCACCGAAGCCGCGCTGAAAGCGTACCTCGACAGCTGAAGCACTTGCTCTGAGCTGGTGGGTGGGGTTTGATAGGCGTGTCCTATCGAAAGCTGCACCTATGATTGATAAACTTGAAATGTTCATCGCCCTTGCGCGGGAAGAACACTTTGGCCGCGCGGCACTGGCGCAGGGGGTGACCCAGCCCACACTGTCCGCTGCAATCAAACAGTTAGAAGACCAGCTTGGCGTCATGCTGGTCTGGCGCGGATCGCGCTATCAAGGGCTGACACCGGAAGGACAACGCGCCCTTGTTTGGGCGCGCCAGATTGTCGGGGATGCGCGCACATTGCGGCAAGAAATGCGTGTCGCACGCGAAGGACTGTCCGGGGATTTACGGCTGGCGGTAATACCAACAGCGCTTACCGTTGTCTCTGAGATCACTGCTATTTTTGGCGAGTCCCATCCGAACGTGCGGTTTTCGGTGCAATCGAAAACGTCGGCCGAAATCCTATCGATGCTCGACAACCTCGAGATCGACGCAGGTCTCACTTACTTGAACAACGAACCCTTAGGCCGCGTAACGACCGTGCCGCTTTATGCAGAACGCTATGTTTTGGTCGCAAAAGCGGGCCATCCGCTGTTGTCCGGCCCTGTGAAGTGGGGCGATTTGGGGGATGTGCCACTGTGCCTTTTGACGCCAGACATGCAAAACCGTCGGATCATTACCCAGCATCTGGTTGAAGCAGGGGTCGAAACGACGCCGCAAGTCGAGGCGTCTTCGATCGTTGTGTTGGTCAGCCATGTGGTGCGCAGCAATCTGGCGACGATCCTTCCGGTTCGCGCAGCCGAGATTTTCCTTAAGGGCGATGATCTCGGGGCGGTTCCCTTGATCAAGCCTGATGCAAGCCATGTGGTTGGCCTTGTTGCGCCCCATCGCGAGCCGTTTACTCCGGTGCTCGCCGCCTTGTTAGACCGTGCACGGGCGCTGTCAGAACTTGCGTAAATCTGATAGGTAATTTCTATCAACCCACGGAATAACGATATTGATAACCCATGTAAAACTGGCGATACCCTGATTCAGAGTTTAGGGGATTTTCCAGATGTCGGATGTGCAAACCATTGAAATAATGCAAGGTATTCTTGCGCGTCATGCCACGCAGGAGGGGCCGTTGCTGCCGATTTTGCATTCCGTGCAGGAAGAATATGGTTTCATCCCCGCAGATGTCGTCCAGATTATTGCAGATCACCTCAATATCACGCGCGCTGAAGTACATGGTGTGATCTCTTTCTACCATGATTTCCGCGACGCACCTGCGGGCAAGCACGTGATCAAGATTTGCCGCGCTGAGGCGTGTCAGTCGGTTGGTGCGAATGCACTTTCTGAACGCGCTTTGGAAAAGCTCGGGGTTGCGTGGGGTGGTACGACGACAAACGGTGCCGTGACGGTTGAGGCCGTCTATTGCCTTGGCCTGTGTGCTTGCGGCCCTGCGGCGATGGTGGATGGCAAGGTTGTTGGTCGTGTAGACGCCAGCAAGCTCGACAAATTGCTCGCGGAGGCAGGCGCATGAAGATTTACGTCCCCCTTGATAGCGCGGCCAAGGCGCTTGGTGCAGACGATGTCGCCGCCACGATCCTTAGCGAAGCTGCGATGCGCGGCTTGGATGTTGACGTCATTCGTAACGGCACACGCGGCATGATCTGGCTTGAGCCATTGGTTGAGATTGAAACGGACAAAGGTCGTGTTGGTTATGGTGCGGTCGAGGTTGCGGATGTTCCTGCCTTGCTCGATGGCAAGCTTGAAAGCCTCGGTCTGGTGGAAGACCTTGACTGGATGAAAGGCCAAACCCGCCTGACGTTCCAGCGTTGTGGCGTGACGGACCCACTTTCGCTGACTGACTATGAGGCCCACGGCGGTTTAACAGGTCTGCGCACCGCAATCGCGATGACACCTGCGGGGATCGTCGAAGAAGTCACCAATTCCGGTCTACGTGGTCGTGGTGGCGCTGGCTTCCCGACGGGCATTAAGTGGAACACGGTTCTGGGGGCACAGGCCGATCAGAAATACATCGTTTGTAATGCGGATGAGGGCGATAGCGGGACGTTCGCGGATCGCATGATTATGGAAGGTGATCCGTTCACATTGATCGAAGGCATGGTCATCGCAGGTCTCGCGGTAGAGGCGACCAAAGGCTATGTCTACCTGCGGTCTGAATACCCTGATGCTATTGATATCATGGGAAAAGCCGTTGTTTTGGCGCGCAATGCTGGCATGCTCGGCGCTGATGTCCTGGGCTCTGGTCGCGCGTTTGACATGGAAATTCGTGTTGGTGCAGGGGCGTATGTTTGTGGTGAAGAAACATCATTGCTGAATTCCCTAGAAGGCAAGCGTGGCGTGGTGCGGGCGAAGCCGCCATTGCCTGCGCTTGAAGGATTCCTTGGCAAGCCAACCGTCGTGAACAACGTGATTTCGTTGGCGACTGTCCCTGTGGTGATGGAAAAAGGTGCGGCGCATTACGCGAACTTCGGCCTTGGCCGCTCCAAGGGCACAATGCCGATCCAGATTGCGGGTAACGTCAAATTTGGCGGGTTGTATGAGACGGCATTCGGCATGCCGCTTGGCGATTTGGTGGATACCGTTGCGGGTGGTACCCTATCGGGGCGTCCGGTGAAGGCCGTTCAGGTTGGCGGACCACTCGGCGCTTATATGCCGCGTGAAAAGTTCGACACGCCGTTTGCGTATGAAGAATTTGACGGGCAGGGCGGCTTGATCGGCCACGCCGGCGTTGTGGTGTTTGATGACAGCACCGACATGCTGGGTATGGCGCGTTTTGCGATGGAATTCTGCGCCGTTGAAAGCTGTGGCAAGTGTACGCCGTGCCGCATCGGGGCCGTGCGCGGTGTTGAAACGATTGATCGTATCGGCAAGGGCGACGCATCAGCGATTGAGCTGTTGGAAGACCTTTGCGAAACCATGAAAGACGGCTCGCTTTGTGCGTTGGGCGGGTTCACCCCGTTCCCGGTGATGAGCGCGTTGCAGAACTTCCCAGACGACTTCGTTCCCAACAAGGAGGCCGCCGAATGAAAGATTTCATCATCCCGACGAGCAAAGACATGGACATGGGCACACCTGCGTCCAAATCCACGGAAATGGTCACACTGACAATCGACGGCTTTGACGTGACGGTGCCCGAAGGCACATCCGTCATGCGCGCTTCGGCTGAGGCGGGCATTCCGGTTCCGAAACTTTGCGCGACAGACAGCGTTGAAGCCTTCGGGTCTTGCCGCCTTTGTGTTGTTGAAATCGAAGGGCGTCGCGGCACGCCTGCGTCTTGTACCACGCCTGTGACGCCCGGCATGATTGTGAAAACGCAATCTTCTAAGGTCAAAAAGATCCGTAAAGGCGTGATGGAATTGTACATTTCCGACCACCCGCTGGATTGCCTGACCTGTGCGGCCAACGGTGACTGCGAACTCCAAGACATGGCCGGAATGGTTGGCTTGCGCGATGTGCGTTACGAAGCGGTGGCGAACCACTTTGAAGCGCGCAACAGTTCTGGTGATGTGAACACCCAGTTCATCCCGAAAGACGATTCTAACCCGTACTTCACCTATGATCCTGCCAAGTGCATCGTCTGTTCACGCTGCGTGCGCGCCTGCGAAGAAGTGCAGGGGACATTCGCCCTTACGATCGAAGGCATGGGCTTTAATTCGCGCGTCTCTGCGGGCGCGGCGGGCGATGATTTCCTCAGCTCCGATTGCGTGTCCTGTGGCGCTTGTGTGCAGGCCTGGCCAACTGCGACCTTGCAGGAAAAATCCGTGATCGAAATGGGCACGCCTGAGCGCTCCGTCATCACGACTTGCGCCTATTGTGGCGTCGGCTGTTCTTTCAAGGCTGAACTGAATGGTGACGAACTCGTGCGCATGGTTCCGTACAAACACGGCGAAGCCAACCGCGGCCATTCTTGCGTGAAGGGCCGTTTCGCATGGGGTTACGCCAACCATTCTGACCGCATCCTGAACCCAATGATCCGCGACAAGATCACCGATCCGTGGCAGGAGGTTAGCTGGGATGAGGCGATTTCTTACACCGCCAAACGTCTGCGTGATCTGCAGGCGAAACACGGCGTGAAATCCATCGGTGGGATCACGTCCTCCCGCTGCACGAACGAGGAAACTTACCTTGTTCAAAAGATGATCCGCTCAACCTTTGGCAACAACAACACCGACACTTGTGCGCGGGTTTGCCACTCACCCACGGGGTACGGGTTGAAGACCACGTTCGGTACGTCCGCTGGTACGCAAAACTTTGATTCTGTTGAGGAAACCGATGTTGTGGTCATCATCGGCGCCAACCCGACGGACGGCCACCCCGTCTTTGCCAGCCGCTTGAAAAAACGTCTGCGGGCAGGGGCCAAGCTGATCGTGATTGACCCACGCCGCACAGATATTGTGAAATCGGCACATATCGAAGCGCAGCATCACCTGCCGTTGCTTCCGGGCACGAACGTCGCTGTTTTGTCGTCCATTGCCCATGTGATTGTAACCGAGGGTTTGATGGACGAAGAGTTCATCCGCACCCGCTGTGATTGGGACGAGTTCGCCCATTACGCCGAATTCATCTCCGACCCGCGTCATTCCCCTGAAGCGACGGCGATGTTGACAGGTGTCAACGCGAACGAGCTGCGGGCCGCCGCCAAATTGTTCGCCACCGGCGGCAACGGGTCCATCTACTATGGCCTCGGTGTCACAGAACACTCGCAAGGATCGACCACAGTTATGGCCATCGCCAACCTTGCGATGATGACAGGGAATTTGGGCAAAAACGGCGTGGGCGTGAACCCGTTGCGCGGCCAGAACAACGTGCAGGGCGCTTGTGACATGGGGTCATTCCCGCATGAATTGCCTGGCTACCGCCACGTGTCTGATGATGCGACACGCGAAGTGTTTGAGGCGATTTGGGGTGGTAAGATTGACCCTGAACCGGGCCTTCGCATTCCCAACATGCTCGACGCCGCCGTCGATGGCACGTTCAAGGGCCTCTATTGCCAAGGCGAAGACATCCTTCAGTCCGACCCGGATACAAAACACGTACAAGCGGGCCTTGCGGCAATGGACTGCGTCATCGTCCATGACCTGTTTCTGAATGAAACCGCCAACTACGCCCATGTCTTCCTGCCAGGGTCCACGTTCCTTGAAAAAGACGGCACCTTCACCAACGCCGAACGCCGCATCAACCGCGTGCGCAAGGTCATGGCGCCTAAGAACGGCTATGCGGATTGGGAAATCACCATGATGCTGGCCAACGCGATGGACAGCAATTGGACCTACACGCACCCGAGCCAAGTGATGGACGAAATCGCCGCCACCACACCGGGTTTCGCCAATGTGAACTATGAAATGCTGGAAACACGCGGCTCTGTTCAGTGGCCGTGCAACGACGACAAACCTGACGGCTCGCCGATCATGCACGTTGATGGGTTCGCACGCGGAAAAGGGCAGTTCATCATCACCGAATACGTGGCGACGGACGAGAAAACTGGCCCACGCTTCCCATTGCTTCTGACAACGGGGCGTATCTTGTCGCAATACAACGTCGGCGCACAGACACGGCGCACCGAAAACGTTGTGTGGCATGAAGAAGACGTGCTTGAGATACATCCGCATGACGCTGAGGTGCGCGGTATCCGCGATGGTCAATATGTGCGCCTTGCCTCGCGTGCCGGGGAAACCCAACTGCGCGCCCAAATCACGGATCGCGTGTCGACGGGCGTGGTCTACACGACCTTCCACCACCCTGACACACAGGCCAACGTCATCACCACAGATTATTCCGATTGGGCCACGAACTGCCCTGAATATAAGGTGACAGCGGTGCAAGTGGCGCTGTCGAATGGCCCATCTGAGTGGCAGGAAGATTATAACGCACAGGCTGAACAGTCTCGCCGCATCTTGCCAGCCGCCGAATGAGCCCGGGCCGGGCAGGCATCGGCGCACGCGCGACCAGCGCTCACGTTGTGAGCAACGGCCGCGCTGTGGCGGCGTCGCGCAGCCTGCCTGAAGAAGTGCCTGTGGCACTGGTTTACAATGGAACCACCCAAGCCGTGATGATGGCGACGCCCTGCGATCTAGAGGATTTTGGCCGCGGCTTTACCCGCACCGAAGGGTGGGGCGAAGTCGATAGTATCGACATCGTTCCCCATGATCACGGTATCGAAGTGCAAATGTGGCTGCCCGAAGATATGGCCGAAACATTGCAAACCCGCCGCCGCGCGATGGCAGGGCCAGTTGGTTGTGGCTTGTGTGGTATCGACAGCCTTGATCAAGCCGTACGAGACGTGCCAGCGGTTGAGGGGGACATCACGCTAACGCCGACAGATATCGCTTCGGCCATGCGCAGTTTGCGGGCAGGCCAAGCGCTGCATGATCAAACGCGCGCCGTGCATGGCGCAGGTTTCTATAAGCCTGATCAGGGCCTTAACAGCATCCGCGAAGACGTGGGCCGCCACAATGCCCTCGATAAACTCATAGGTGCGACATCCGATTGCAGCCGTGGCGCGATTGCGCTGACGTCCCGTGTGTCCGTCGAAATGGTGCAAAAAACCGCGATGGCAGGTGCGCCGATAATCCTCGCCGTCTCCGCGCCAACCACCCTTGCGCTCGACACTGCAAGGGATGCAAACATCACACTCGTCGCCCTTGCGCGCGATGATACGTGTGAGATTTTCACCCACCCGCACCGTATTTTGATGCAACCCACCCAGTCCAACGAGGCCCCCGATGTCGCCTGAAAAAATGACCCGCATGGCAAACCAAATCGCCACCTTCTTTGAAAGCCAACCGGTTTCGGATCAGGCAGAAAGCGTCGCCGCGCATCTGAAGGAATTTTGGGAACCGCGCATGCTGGAAAAGCTCGCCAAACATCTGCAAAGCGGCGGCGAAGGGCTCAGCCCACTCGCCCTTGAGGCCAGCAAACGCGTCACAGCCTAACCTTCACTTTGCCTTTGTTTCGAAAATATCCTCGGGGGTGAATGGCCTTAGGCCAGAGGGGGCGGACGGCCCCCTGACCACGCCCGCCGCAGGCGCAAACCCGACCCGTTGCCGCAAAAAGGTCAGGGTTTCCTCGCTTGTTTGCCACGCGCCGCCCCCATAACCTGTTGGTTAACAGGCAAAGCAGGCGGATCATGATCGGACCTATCCTCAAATCGCTCCGGCGTGAATATATGGACGTGACCCTGCGCAACGGGCGCGACCGCATGGTGCGCATCATGGAACGCCCGGGCCGCTGGATGTCCGAAGACGAATTGCAGGCCCTCGCCTCAGATCTGCGCGCCATCGCCGCCAAAACCTTGGACGAGGGACGTCTTACCTACGGCGTCTTTGCAGGGGATCGCGACCGCATGCGCGACACCATTATCACGCTGGTGACCCCGGGTGATGGCACGCCCATCGCTTTCAACGCACTCGCTGTCATGACCCTTGAAACACAGCCTGAACCGGTGGACGTGCTGCACCTCGGGCTGGTGATGGTGGACCCGTCGCAACGCTCAGGAGGGCTGTCTTGGGTGCTCTATGGCCTGACGTGTTTCTTGTTGTTTGTGCGCAACCAATTCCGCCCGCTGTGGATTTCCAATGTCACACAGGTTCCCGCTGTCATAGGCATGGTTTCCGAAATGTTTTCAGATATTTGGCCCAAACCAAACGCAGAGCGCCGCACGTTGAACCACGTCTTGATGGCGCGCCGGATCATGGGCAATCACCGCCATGTTTTTGGTGTCGGGCAAGACGCCGAATTTGACGAAACGCGCTTCGTTATCACCAACGCCTATACCGGCGGGTCGGAGG
>JAHBAO020000064.1 GCA_018500065.2 Octadecabacter sp.
CGTCATAGGCCCCGTTCGCCGCCAAAGTCGTTATTTGTGCAGCGTGCAGCGGTGCGATGTCCTCAAACAACTCGATAACAACTGTGCCATTGGCCTCGCCCTCAATCACAACTTCGATGCCATTGGCGCAAGCGGCACCCGCAAAGAGCGTCGCAATAAGCGTTGCTGACTTAAGCATCCGCAGCAACCTTCATGGAAATCATACGATCCGGGTTCATTGGCGGCTCACCACGGGTAATTGCGTCTACGTGCTCCATACCCGAAGACACCATACCGTAGACCGTGTACTGGCCATTCAGGAAGTCATTGTCGGAAAAGTTGATGAAGAACTGGCTGTTGGCGGAATTCGGGCTGGCGGAACGTGCCGCGCCGATGGACCCACGTGCGTGCGGGATCTTGGAAAATTCAGCTGGCAGGTCAGGCATATCAGAACCGCCTGTGCCCGCGCGACCGATGTTGAAATCGTTTTCCATGTTGCCGTTGGCCACATCGCCTGTTTGCGCCATGAAACCGTCGATCACGCGGTGGAATGCGACGTTGTCATAGGCACCTGAGCGGACAAGCTCTTTCATGCGCTCAACGTGCTTTGGCGCAACGTCTGGCAACAGTTCGATGGTGACAGTGCCACCTGTGAGTTCCATCAGGATCGTGTTTTCTGGGTCTTTGATATCAGCCATCTGTCGGCTCCTTCACTAAATGCGTTGCGCGACATCTAGTGCGCAATCTGCAGGATTCCAAGACGCGGTTGACCCCATAAGCGGGATTGCCCATGAACAGGGCAACATAAGGAGACGATCATGGGCTGGAATACACTCGACGACATGGATTTGGCGGGCAAAGTGGTGCTGACGCGGGTCGACATAAATGTTCCGGTTGAGAACGGCAAAGTCACCGATGCCACCCGCATTGAGCGTATCAAGCCGACGATTGTTGATATATTAGCGGCGGGCGGCAAACCTGTAATGCTGGCGCATTTTGGTCGCCCCAAAGGGCAGTACGTGCCGCAGATGTCCCTGCGCGTGACCGTGCCGACCTTGGAAAAGGTCTTGGGTCACACGGTGACGTTCATTGAAAAACCGGATCGCGCAACACTTGATGCCGCCCCCGCTGGTTCTGTGATCTTGGTAGAAAACACGCGCTTTAGCGCGATGGAAGAAGCCAATGATCCAAAGATGGCGGGCTTCCTTGCTTCCTTGGGTGACATTTATTGCAACGATGCATTCTCAGCTGCACACCGCGCCCATGCGTCTACCGAGGGCGTCGCGAAACTGCTGCCAAACTGCGCGGGCCGTTTGATGGCGGAAGAACTTGGCGCGCTGGAAAAAGCGCTTGGCGCACCGCAGCGCCCAGTTGTGGCCGTTGTCGGTGGGGCCAAGGTGTCCACCAAGCTGGACCTGCTGGGCAACCTGATTTCCAAGGTTGATGCCATTGTCATTGGCGGCGGCATGGCGAACACTTTCCTTGCGGCGCAAGGCGTCGATGTTGGCAAATCCCTGTGCGAACACGACCTTGCGGACACTGCGCGGGACATCATGGCAAAGGCCGAGGCTGCTGGTTGTACGTTGCTACTGCCCGTTGATGTGGTTGTCGCCGCTGACTTCAAAGCAGGCGCTGTCAATGAAACTGTCGCCGCAGACGCCTGCCCTGCGGATAAAATGATCCTTGATGCAGGTCCAAAATCTGTCGGCCAGATCAAAGCGTTGTTTGAAACCGCCAAGACTGTCATTTGGAACGGCCCGCTTGGTGCGTTTGAAATTGAACCGTTCCACACCGCCACCTTCGCTGCTGCCAAAGCTGCTGCCGATCTGACCAAGACTGGTAAGCTGATAACCGTTGCCGGTGGCGGGGACACGGTCGCCGCGCTTAACCTTGCAGATGCCGCGAACGATTTCACCTATATCTCAACCGCGGGCGGTGCCTTTCTGGAATGGATGGAAGGAAAAACCCTTCCCGGCGTCGCCGCACTTGGTGCTTAGGCAACACCTGAAAACTGTTAGCGCGACCAGTTAGCGTAACCAGAATTGTGACCCTTTGGGCCGTCCCGTAAGACGCATCTAGATGCAGCAAAAAGGGCGACCCAAATGACCAAAGCGATGACAGACCAAATCCGCAAAGGCCAAGGCTTCATTGCTGCGCTGGACCAATCTGGCGGATCGACCCCTAAGGCGCTGAAAGCCTACGGTGTCTCCGAGGATGCTTATGCCAACGACGACCAGATGTTTGATCTGATTCACGACATGCGCGCCCGTATCGTGAACGCGCCGAGCTTCACCGGGGACAAAGTCATCGGCGCGATCCTGTTTGAGATGACAATGGAACGCGAGATTGGCGGCAAGCCGTCTGCCAAAGCCCTGTGGGAAGATAACGCCGTTGTGCCCTTCCTAAAGATCGACAAGGGCTTGGAAGACGAAGCAGATGGCGTGCAATTGCTGAAAGACATCCCGAACCTCGACAACTTGCTGGAACGCGCGGTCGCGCATGGTGTGTTTGGCACCAAAGAGCGCTCGGTCATTAACGCAGCCTCCGCGACGGGTATCCAATCCATCGTCGCACAACAATTTGAGCTGGGCGAAAAAGTCATCGCGCATGGGCTGATGCCGATCTTGGAACCAGAAATTAACATCACAATTGCGGACAAAGCCGCCGCCGAAGATATCCTGCGTGACACCTTGTTGCGCCATCTCGACGGGCTGCCGGACGGCCAGCAAGTCATGTTGAAACTGTCCCTGCCCGAAGTCGCGGGCCAGTATAAAGCGGTTGCCGACCACCCTGCTTGCCTCAAGGTCGTGGCATTGTCCGGTGGCTATTCCCGTGATGAGGCCAACGCGCGCCTGTCGCAAAACCCGTCCATCATCGCCAGCTTTAGCCGTGCCTTGACCGAAGGGCTGACAGCACATCAATCCGACAGCGCGTTCGACACCACGCTGGCCCGTACGATCGACAGCATTTACGCAGCTTCCATCGCCTAAGCGCGCAATTTTTCAAAAGAATTACAGCCGGATTTCTTTGCGAAACCCGCATATGCGCATGTTTTCCGGTGAAGCCCCTACATAAAGGGGATTCCCTTCGCGAATCAGATGTGCGATTCTCTGCCAAAGCGGTTCATCAGAAACCGTAACGTGAGGCAGACCATGAACAGAGCAAAACGCGCACCTTTGGGTGTTCTTCTTTATTTCGCTGGCGCACTGATGCTTGGCCTCTATTTCACCTTCGCAGCTGTGCAGGGCGATTACGGCGTGTTCAAACGTGCCGAAATTGACGCCGAGAACCGCGCGCTGAGCGCAGAGCTTGCAGTGTTGCAGTCCGAGGTAGCGCGCATGGAAAACCTAACGCGCCGCCTGTCTGACACTTACCTTGATCTGGACCTGCTGGATGAGCAGGCCCGCGACATGCTGGGCATGGTGCGCGCGGACGAGATCGTTATTCGCTAAACACCGGATGGAATTCCACATCACCTGCCGCGTCACCGTCAAAGGCGATCGTTTGCAGATGGCGTGACGGTTTGCCCTGATGGGTTAGCGCGTTTGACTGCACAAATCCCAAGCGGCCATAAAACGCCGGATCCCCTTCCAGTACGACGCCCCCGCGCCCATAGGCCTGCGCCACTGTGACCGCGTGGTTCACCAATGCTGAGCCGATGCCCCTGCCCTGATGATCTGGCACCACGGACACCGGCCCAACCGCGAGCCATTTGGCATCGCCGACTTTTGCAGGCGACAGCGCAACGTGGCCGATCACAGTTTTTCCGGTCACCGCAACCAGCGATAAAATCAGCGCACCGCCGTCGCGCAACTTTGCGGGAAGTGTATCTTCATCACCATTTGCATAGGCCTTACCGGCGAATGCAGCGCGGGTCACTTCGGCAATCACCGCTTCATCACCGGTCTGTTCTTGTCTAATTTTCCACTTCATTTCAGCAACTTGCCTCTCCTATGCGCTCAGCGCAAGTCAGGAAATCACTTCAAACCTGCCCTTACGTCATAATGC
Organism: Octadecabacter sp.; assembly: GCA_018500065.2. Classification (GTDB taxonomy): domain Bacteria; phylum Pseudomonadota; class Alphaproteobacteria; order Rhodobacterales; family Rhodobacteraceae; genus Octadecabacter. The sequence goes on from JAHBAO020000064.1 coordinate 3,988, forward strand.
TTGTCGATTTTTCCGGTTTACCCCTGTAAGAGATAGTTTAGTATTAAACTATATTTTCGCCACCCCTAGGGAGGACCTATGGCCGCTAAGAAAACATCAAAGAAACCAAACGTTTCTGCAGAAGAATTGCTCGGGTACTACCGTGAAATGCTTCTCATTCGTCGATTCGAAGAAAAGGCTGGCCAGCTCTATGGCATGGGTCTTATCGGCGGTTTCTGTCACCTTTACATCGGCCAAGAGGCCGTTGTTGTTGGCCTAGAGGCCGCAACGAAGGAAGGCGACAAACGCATCACATCCTATCGTGACCACGGCCACATGTTGGCCTGCGGCATGGACCCCAAGGGCGTGATGGCAGAACTGACGGGCCGCAGCGGTGGGTATTCCGCTGGTAAGGGCGGTTCGATGCACATGTTTTCTGCTGAAAAGCATTTCTATGGCGGCCACGGTATTGTTGGCGCGCAGGTTCCACTCGGTGCGGGCCTTGCGTTCTCTGACAAATATAAGGGCAACGACAACGTGACGTTCGCCTACTTCGGCGATGGCGCAGCCAACCAAGGCCAGATCTACGAAACCTTCAACATGGCAGCCCTTTGGGATCTGCCGGTTATCTTCGTGATTGAAAACAACCAATACGCGATGGGCACGTCCCAAGCGCGTTCCACCTCTACGCCTGATCTTTATACGCGCGGCGAAGCCTTTGGTATCAAAGGCGAACTGGTCGACGGCATGAACGTACTGGCCGTCAAAGAAGCGTCCGAAAAGGCCGTCGCACATTGTCGCGCTGGCAAAGGTCCGTATGTTTTGGAAGTCAAAACATACCGCTACCGTGGGCACTCAATGTCTGACCCCGCCAAGTACCGTTCACGTGACGAAGTGCAGAAAATGCGCGAAGAACGTGATCCAATCGAACAGGTCAAAGCGACACTTCTGACCGGCAAGCACGCCACAGAAGACGACCTCAAAGCAATCGACAAAGACATCAAAGCAATCGTCAACGAGAGCGCCGAGTTCGCCAAAGAAAGCCCCGAACCGCACCTTGATGAACTTTGGACAGACATCTACGCAAACGACACACTTCCGCAGGAGACAGCATAATGGCTACTGAACTACTCATGCCCGCGCTTTCCCCAACGATGGAAGAAGGCACACTCGCAAAATGGCTCGTTAAAGAAGGAGACGAAGTGAAATCCGGCGATATCATCGCCGAGATTGAAACCGACAAAGCCACAATGGAATTCGAAGCCGTTGACGAAGGTGTCGTCGGCAAGCTTCTGGTCGCTGAAGGCACAGAAGGTGTGAAAGTGAACACGCCGATCGCTATCATTGGCGAAGAAGGCGAAGACATGTCCGCAGCCCCCGCACCTGCCGCTGCTGCAGACGCCCCAGCCGAGGCCGCACCCGCCGCCCCTGCTGTCGCATCCGCCAGCGCCATTGAATTCGCCCCGTCCGATACATCCCCTGATTGGCCCGCTGGCACAGAAATGAAATCTATGACGGTCCGTGAGGCCCTGAACGAA
>JAHBAO020000126.1 GCA_018500065.2 Octadecabacter sp.
ATGGCAAAATCTTTACGCCAAGCATCTGAATGGTGATCTGTGCGGATCAAAACGAGCACCGTCAACGGGCAGCCGATCTTAATCGGGTCAAGCAAAGCCACCCGCGCACGGATAACGCCGCTCGCTTCCATCGCTTTGATACGTCGCCAGCAAGCGTTGCGCGATAGGGTGACCTGCTCTGATATTGCGTCAACGGTTTCTGTGGCGTCTCGTTGCAGGATGGAAAGGATACGATGATCAATTGTATCTAATTTTGCGTTCATGTTGGGATTGTATCCCAATGAAAAGCAAATTGACCAGTCAATTTGGGACGGTTTTACGCGGTTCACAGGGTAGGTTGATGAAAACCATTCACAGGAGCCAGAAAATGTCGGACCTTAGTAACCCAAACCGTACGAACAGCCTCATTGATCGCTGGTTTTTGGCGCATCCGGCAACGGTTGATGAAACGTATTTCCAGCACATGCGTTTCGCGCTCGGGTTCGCATTCTGGCTTGTCACAGCGGGGCTTGCGGCACTGGTGCACGCGGTCTTTCCGGCACTATGTGAAACCACAGCCAGCCGCATTTTGGGCATGCTTACAGCGCGGATCAGCGCGCGCCATTAGGTGTTAGACCGCCTGAAACCAGTAGGCCTCGTCGCGCAATTCACGTGTGGCTTGGCCGGTTTGGTGTAGATGGTTTAGGTGGGCGAGCGCTTCTACCAAGGCCAGACCATACACACCTTCACCGATTTCACGCTTGAACAACGGCGCAAAGCAATCGCCTGCGCGTTTTGGCTCGCTGATATGCGTCAGCAGGCGGTTTAGTGCGCCATGATGGTTGTCGATCAATTGCTGCATACGTTTGGGCAGCCCAGTGAACGGCAACTTGTGACCACCCAAGACCAGATGGTCTTCACGTGCGAAAGGCGCAATACGCTCACATGATTCCAGCCATTCCGCCAGTGGATCGGCGTCTGGTTCGGTTGGATAAACACCGATGTTGGGACTGATGGATGGCAGCAACTGATCGCCGCCGATCACCAGATTGTCGTCGCGACTCCAGAAGGTAGCGTGTTCCGGCGCGTGGCCGTTGCCCATGCGAATGTCCCATGTGCGACCACCAATTTGGATCGTTCCACCTTCTTGCAAACGGGTAAAACCAACCGGCATGGGATGCACGCAATCGGCAAAGTTAAAGGGTCGATCTTCGCGGCGTTTGGCCAGCATGCTAGGGGCCATGCCCGCGCGTTGGTAGAATTTAATCGACTGTGAAGGGTAAGCGGGCTGTTCGTCCAGCGTCAGCATACGTGCCATCAGCCAGCCCGTGCGCGGCATCGCCAATTCCGCGCCCGCCTCTTGGAACCATCCGGCCAAACCGATGTGATCGGGGTGGTGATGGGTGCCAATGATCCGGCGCACAGGTTTTCCCGCCAACGGGCCCGCCAGCAGCGTTTCCCAAATCGCACGCGTTTTGCTGGTATCGAAACCTGTGTCGATGATGGTCCAACCATCCCCGTCATCCAGTGCGTAAACATTCACATGATCCAGCGCCATTGGCAGCGGCAGGCGCATCCACAAGACGCCATCCGCGATGTCCGTAACTTCACCATGCTCAGGCGGTTCTGGCCAAGGGTAATGAATTTTTCCGTCAGCCATAGTAAGGGGCGTCTTTCATGAAGCGAGATCAACCAGCGTGACCGCCATTAAATCATTTGCTCCTTCGCGTACATGGGCCAATAGGCTCGTGTGTTCCGGCAAGATACGTTTGATGTAAAATGTCGCCAAACGCTTGCGCGCGCCGTCATCGCTCAACGCCGCCGCGAGGTGGTAATGCCCGCCAAGGACACGCGCAAAAGCGCGCAGGTATGGCACGGCCCCCGCAAATCTGTCGTTCAATTCTTGGGACACCAGCCATTCGGTTGTCTCGCGCAATGTCTCTGCGGCTTGCCAAACAGGTTCAGCCAAATCAGGGAGGGTCGCCTTGCCAGCCTCGGCCGCAGCCTCGATTTCATCGAGAAGCGCAAAGGCCGCATCGCCGTTGTCCATCATCTTTCGGGCCACAAGATCCATCGCTTGGATACCGTTCGTGCCTTCATAAATCGCAGTGACGCGCACATCGCGGGCGTACTGCGCGGCCCCTGTTTCTTCCATGAAACCCATGCCGCCATGCGTCTGAATGCCAGTCGATGCGACCTCAGTGCCGATGTCGGTGCCAAAGGCCTTGGAAATTGGTGTGAGCAGGGCCGCGCGTGCATTCCATGCGGCGTTTCCCGTTGCGGTGGCCATGTCGATTGCGACAGCATTTGCCAGTGAAATAGCCCGCGCGGTAAAGACATCGGCCTTCATTGAGGCAAGCATCCGGCGAACATCGGCGTGCTCAGCGATTGTACCTGTGCCGCTGGCTTTGCCCTGCTTGCGGTCCGTCGCATAAGACAACGCGTGTTGATATGCGGCTTCTGCGACGCCGATCCCTTGCGTAGCTACACCAAGCCGTGCGTTGTTCATCATGGTGAACATGGCGGCCAAACCTGCGTGCGGTTCACCAACAAGCCAACCTGTCGCGTTGTCATATTCCATAACCGCCGTTGGCGAGCCGTGCAGCCCCATTTTATGTTCCAAACTGACGACGCGCAGCGAATTTCGCACACCTAAGCTGCCGTCTGCATTGGGAATAACCTTAGGCACCATGAAAAGGCTGATTCCTTTGACGCCGTCCACCGCATCGGGCAAGCGTGCGAGGACTAAGTGGCAAACGTTCTCGGTGAAATCGTTGTCCCCCCATGAGATGTAGATTTTCTGGCCTGAAATCGCGTAACTGCCGTCATCGTTCGGTTCAGCCTTTGAGCGTAATGCGCCAACGTCCGACCCTGCTTGCGGCTCGGTCAGGTTCATTGTGCCCGTCCATTCGCCGGATATCAGCTTCGGCAAATAGGTTTCCTTAATGGCATCGCTGGCGTGATGTTCCAACGCTTCAATCTGCCCTTGGCACATCAACGGGTTCAACTGCAACGATAAGCACGCGCCAGCCATCATGTCATTCACTGCGGTTGCCAACGTAAGTGGTAGCCCCATGCCGCCATTTTCGGGGGAGGCTGAAATTCCTATCCAACCGCCTTCCGCGATGGCCTTGAACCCTTCGGCGAACCCCGGTGAGGTCCGCACGATCCCGTTTTCCAGAACGGCGGGATGCTCATCCCCTGATTTTTGTAGCGGCGCGAGGATCTCATCGCTCAGCTTTGCGGCTTCGGTCAGGATTGCATCACACATTTCTGGCGTGGCTTCACAAAAGCGATCCGTAGCGGCGACTTGGTCAAAACCGACAACATGATCCATGAGAAACCGGAAATCTCTGATTGGTGAACGATAGGGCATAAGTCGTCTCCGACGAGAGGATGTTTGAAATTGGATGCCTTGGAATCAAAAGGGCAGCCGCGTATGTGGGTGTTAATTGAAAGGCTAATCACATGGGCCAAACCCGCAACCGAAACGCAGCGTCATGAATGAACTTACAACTCAAGTTTTTGCATCCGATCGGGCCGGATTAAGTGGTGCTGCGAAGCTGTTGGTGAACGGCGGGCTCGTCGCTTTTCCGACTGAAACCGTTTACGGATTGGGCGTAGATGCCCGTAACAGTGATGCGGTTGCGCGGCTTTATCAGGCCAAAGGACGGCCCAGCTTCAACCCGCTGATCGTGCACGTGGCCAGTCTTGAGAATGCCGAAAAGCTCGTTGTGTTTGACGACACCGCACGCGCCTTGGCGCAGGCATTTTGGCCGGGTGCGTTGACTTTGGTGTTGCCGTTGCGCCTTGATGCCAAAATTTCGCCCCTAGTGACGGCAGGCTTGGAAACGCTTGCGGTGCGCGTGCCAGACCACCCCGTTGCACAAGGTTTGATGGTTGCATTTGACGGCCCCATCGCAGCACCCTCCGCCAACCCGTCAGGAGAGGTCAGCGCCACAAAGTTCGCTCATGTGCGTGACCAAATGACGGGCCGGATCGAGGGTATCGTTGATGGTGGCGACTGTGGTGTGGGGCTTGAGTCTACAATCGTCGCAACGCAGCCCAAGCCGACATTGCTGCGGGCAGGGGGGCTTCCGGTCGAAGCGTTAGAGGCGGCGCTGGGCGACGAGCTTGCCCTTGCGGGCGAAACCGCCGCCCCGTCATCCCCCGGACAACTGGCGTCGCATTATGCGCCGAAAGGCACAGTGCGGCTGAACGCGATTGACCTTGAGGATGGGGAAACCTTGCTTGGCTTTGGCGCTGTAGATGCCGCGGTAAATCTTTCGCCGTCCAGTGATTTGATTGAGGCCGCAGCGCGTTTGTTTGATGCTTTGCATCAGTTGAACGCGCTTGGCGCTGAAAAAATTGCTGTGTCCCCGATTCCCGATCACGGACTCGGACGTGCGATCAATGACAGGCTGCGTCGTGCTGCGGCTCCGCGTTCAGGCGCTGCCACCTGAGGCAGACAACATCAAAGGATCAACGCCAAGAATTTTCAATGCTGCGGTCCATTTATGCTCAGCAGCACGGCCAAAAAGGATGTCTTCATTGGCGTCGCAAACCAGCCAGCCATTGTTGACCAGTTCACTTTCCAGCTGTCTTGGCCCCCATCCGGCATACCCCAACCCCAGCATAGACCGTTTCGGCCCACTACCCGTCGCGATGTCTTCCAGAATGTCGAGGGTCGCTGTCATGGCAATGCCGCTCGCGACTTCCATTGTGCCTGCGCCCGACGCGTAATCGGATGTATGCAAAACAAAACCACGCCCCGTTTCGACAGGCCCGCCATAATGGATACGCACGTCAACGCTCAGATCACCTTCATCTATCGACAACTGTTCCAGCAGGTCGGAAAATCGAACATCCGGCGCAGGTTTGTTGATGATTAGCCCCATCGACCCATCGCTTGAGTGCGCGCAGATATAGATCACCGCGTGGTCAAAACGCGGGTCCCCCATATCGGGCATCGCAATCAGAAGCTTGCCAGTAAGGTCAGTGATGTCAGTCATGCCATAATGATGGGGGTCCGGCCTGCTATGCGCAAGAGCCACACCGCGCGTTACTGACATATCTCTAACCCAAACGTGACTTCCTATTGAAAGGCGTTTGGCCGACTAAGGCACATGACATCAAAGATTCTCTCCTCTGTTCTCGCGCTTTTCTTGGCGGTTCCCGCGCTTGCGGGGCCCACAGATGGCGTTGTTGAGGTCGAAATTCTCGAAGGCTGGCGCACAGAAAGCGGCACGCATATGGCGGGCCTGCAGGTGCGACTTGCACCGGGTTGGAAAACCTACTGGCGTGCACCCGGGGACGGTGGCATTCCGCCGCGCTTTGGCTGGCAGGGGTCTAACAACTTTGATGGCGTGTCGATGCATTGGCCTGTGCCAGAGGTGTTTCATCAAAGCGGTATGCGTTCCATTGGGTATAGCGATGTTGTTGTTATTCCACTCGAACTGAATGTCACGAACCAAGGCGCACCTGTGCAAATGCGTGGGCAGCTGCAGATTGGCATTTGCGATGAAATTTGTGTTCCGGTCTTACTGGACTTTGACACAACGCTGCCCGTTACGGGCACGCGTGATCCAATGATTGTTGCCGCTTTGCTGGATCGCCCGCAAACCGCTCAAGAGGCGGGCGTTAGTGCTGTGACTTGTTCAATCGCCCCCATTGACGACGGACTACGTGTAACGGCACGCGTGAATATGGCCCCGATGGGGGCAAGCGAAGATGTGATTATCGAATCGGGTGATCAGCAGGTTTGGGTGTCGCAGCCGAACATGTGGCGTGAAGGTGATGCCCTGTTCGCCCAATCCGATATGATCCATGTGAACGGGGGCAGCTTTGCGTTGAACCGTTCCGACGTGCGCATCACCGTCATGGCGGATGGGCGTTCTGTCGATATTCAAGGATGTGACGCGGGTTAAGCCGCTTTGCGCACCCGCGCCATTCTAAACTCCATGACAATGTAGATCGCCAGCAACCACAGCAGTGTTGCGATCAAGAACATTCCAATCGCCATGCCAACACCCGCGATCGGTAGTGGAATGGCGGCCCATTTAGCCCCTGTCAGTATCACAGGCGCGACGAGTGCGGCAAACAGGCCCGCAGTCCCGAATGCGGCGATGCGGGTTGGTGTTGAAATGCCGCGCGACGTGCTTGTTAGTCCACGCCAGGCTGAACGCACCTGTACGCCAACATCGCCTTGCATCGCCATCAAGGACGGCACGATAAACAGCACCAGAACCATGCCAAAGCCCAGCCCGTACACGAGGGTGATA
>JAHBAO020000383.1 GCA_018500065.2 Octadecabacter sp.
CAGTTTTTGACCGTGGCCGCGGACCACGCAAAAATCTCCGGGTCGGGGTTGGTTGCAGCACCCGACATAAAGCGGCGGTGGCTAAACAGGTTGGCCGTGCCCCAAAGCAGCTTTGTTTTCGAGGCGTCCATTTTCTCACCGAAATAGTCGATGATTTCCTCGAAGTTGCGCAAGCTTTCGCCAAAACTATCACCTTCGGGGCGGATGTCGGCATCGTGCCAGCAAAAGAACGGGACATTCAGAAGGTCAAACATCTCGAACGCGACATCGGCCTTGAGCTTTGCCAGATCCATTGTGTCCCCGAACCAGGGGCGCTCGAACGTTTCGGCACCGAACGGATCACCGCCGGGCCAGGCAAAAGAATGCCAATACGCCACGGCGAACCGCAGGTGATCCTCCATCCGCTTGCCCGCGATGACCTCATCAGGATTGTAGTGGCGAAAGGCCAGATCGGTGCCGTCGGGATTATAAGACAGAGGGCTGATATCGTTGAAAAAGTCGGTCATGTGTCTTGGGCTTTCATTGGGTTATTCATCGGATCGGCAGGCAGATTGTCCTGCACAAATATTGCTGGCATGAGGGGCAGCATTGGCGGCGTGTCCCGTTGATCGATTAGGGCGCGCAACAGCGTAAAGGCACGCAAGACCTCGACATCGGGACGCTGGTCAATCACCACGTCGATGTGACCTGCGACAAGGGCCATGTGTGAATGCTCGACCAACTCGTGGAGTACGCAAAACGGCCGTGTGCCCTTGGTCTCGCTGATGGCATTGATAAGGCCCTTGTTGCCCGCGCCAACATTATAGAACGCTGTGAGCGTCGGGTCAGAGTGCAACGCGTTGCGGGCCGCGTCATATAAAACGGCGGGGTCATCCTTCGTGAGGATCGGATCCAGTATCTCGAGCCTCGGGAAATCGGCTGCGATCACATCACGAAACCCTTGCAGGCGTTCCGCGTGGTCGCCGGCATCCAGCGCCCCTGCAAAAGTCTGGATCGCACCAGCGCCGCTTGCATGCGACATCCCCGTCAGGCGCGCAGCCGTGCGCCCCGCAACGATGTTATCAATGCCGATATAGGCCGAACGAAACGCTGCCGGCAGATCCGATACCAAGCCGATAATATGGACACCGCGGGCGCGCAGATCAGCAAGCGGCTGTTCCAATTGGTCGCTTTGCAGGCCAACAATAGCGACACCATCAAAGTCCCGCCCTGTCAGCTGGCCAATGCTGTCGTGCAGCGCCTCGACAGAGAAAGCAGAGACATCAACGATCTCGACCGTAACGTTTTCCGCGCTCAGATGATCCGCCAATGATGTGATATGCCCGCGAATACGGTTAAAAAATGCGTTCGAGCCCGTCGGGATAAGAAATGCCAAGCGATAGACGCGTTTGCGCGACAGGTTTGCCGCCGCAACATTGCGCACATAGCCCAACCGCTCGACCGCATCGCGCACCTTGGCGATCGATTTTTGGGCAACGTTCCCACGATTGTTCAAGACACGGTCTGCGGTTGCGTAGCTGACACCAGCGGCATCCGCGACGTCGTTCAATGTCGGACCTGACATGTTTCCTCCCAAAGGCGACGTTCCCCATTTCGTCGCCGTGATGTGAGCATAGTGGCCGAAATTGCAAGGCGTCAATCATTTTTTGATATACGCCAATCATTCTGGATGTTCGAGGCTTTGGGTTTGTGGGGAAAGCTGGGTAGGAACCTGTCCAGCAAGACCATTTGGCAAGGTCAGCTTTGGCGACACCAGTGGCGACTTTGCGACGAACTCACCGCAACCGCGAACAGATGCTGCCTCATAAATTCATGCGCCAGCAAAAGACGGCTCTGCCCGCAACATGTGCTTCGCCTTTAGCACCGACCTACGACCGCTAATTGACTTAGTTTACATGAACCTTCGCATATTCATCCATGCCCCCTTTCGTCTGCTATGGAACAAAACCGCAGGCAGTCATGTCACGCAGATTACTCGAAACTGGCACGACACAGCGCGAAATTGTGCGATCGAAACGTGAACACGGCCTGCACACGCAAACCTATAACTAATTGAAATTAACTCTAAATCGATATCATCCATCATCGGGGCAACGCTTAGGCGGGCGGCTGTATGTAAATTCGCGCTCATGGCGGGCACATAACCTCGCGGTGGCGCTCTGTCATCCCTTGACGCCACGCAGCGCCAAAGCCAGTCTTGCGCCATGACACATCCCCTTATCACACAAGACCACATCGACACTTATCAACGCGACGGCGTGGTCCTCATTAAAGGTCTGTTCGCGGACCACGTCGAAACCCTGCGCGCAGGGGTTGAGCGCAACATGGCAGAGCCCGGCCCCTATGCCGCGGAGAACCTGAAATCCGGTGAGGCGGGACGTTTCTTTGATGATTACTGCAATTGGCAACGTATCCCAGAATTCGAGACGGTCATCCGCAACAGCGCCGCGGCCGAGGTCGCAGCAGATCTGATGCAAAGCCAGACGGTGCAGCTGTTTCATGACCATGTACTGGTCAAAGAACCGGGAACGTCAAAGCCAACGCCATGGCACACCGATGGCCCCTATTATTTTGTTGAGGGCCAACAAACCGTCAGCTTTTGGTCACCGCTTGATCCTGTGACAGATGCCTCGCTTCGGTGCGTTGCTGGGTCACACAAATGGCCTAAGCCGGTTTTGCCAACCCGCTGGCTTGCCGAAACTGCGTTTTACCCGAATGAAGACGACTATATGCCCGTGCCGGACCCTGACGCGCAAGGTATGGAAATTCGCGAATACCCGATGGAGGCTGGCGATGCAGTGGCGTTCAATTACCACATCCTGCACGGCGCGCGCGGCAACGAAACGACATCTCGCCGCCGCGCATTTTCCCTACGTTTGCTGGGTGATGACGCGCGATATACCGAACGCCCCGGCCCAACGTCACCGCCTTTTCCGGGCCACGACATGACCCAAGGCCAGCATTTGCGTGCAGATTGGTTCCCGAAGATTTGGCCGCCTTATAAGCCTTAGGCGAAACCGCGGCCGCCCGAAAACAATAAGGGACCAATCAGGCTCCAGAGGGAAATCGCTAGTACCGTACCAACCAGAAGCGCCAACAGGAACACTACGCCACCGGCACGAAAAGCGCGGCGCCCAAACACGAATACCCGCCAATCCCCAAAAGTCCGGCGGCCAGCCCGAACGGCATTGGCGAGACGTTCAGGATTATTGCGGTGCGAATTTCATCATTGGTAAAGCTTGAAATATCGCGCCCCAAGATCAACTTAATCGTGAAGGGCAACAGCACGAGATTGCGGCTCACTGCGCCGACCCCCAGTGCAAGAGGGGCCAATGCGCTGGCGCCGCTGAGCCACACGACGACGATTATAAGGTAGGTCGAAAACGGCCCCGCAAGCGCGGTTAAAGCCGCACCAGTTCGGGATAATGACGCTGGATCATAACTCACATCAAGCCAGTGCAGTTGCACATTCTCAGCGCCCATGACGAGCGCGCTGATGTAGTGCGCGATCTCGTGCACAAAGATCGTCAGTGCGGTCAGAACGGCCGCACAGATTAGCCATTTCGGTAGATATCTTATGTTTTCCAAGACGAACGCACCCTACACGCAACAAAAATCTTGTGCTTCAAAGTCCGTCCACCTTAAGCGCGGGCCGCGCACGTCAAGTTTGTGACCCGTTTAATCGGTAATCTCAATCGCCTGACCTGTGCGCGCGCTTTCTTGTGCCGCCAGACCAATCGCAACTGCTTTGGCGCCATCGGCAACCGTGACCTCAACCTCACCCTGCCCGCGCACCACTGCATTAAAACGCTGATGCTGATAAAACGTTGATCCGTTGTGATCCCCTGCGTCCAGCAAGGCCGGATCGACGGGGATATCCATTGCGATCGGCCCCTGCGGTGCACGTGGTGAAATGATCAGCTGTGGGACAGGTGCTGGTCCCAATTGCTTGGGCCAAAACCGCCCCGGTCCGGGCACAAGGCATTCGATCTTGCCTTTTGGGCCCACGGCGCTGATCTCTTCTTGGTAACGCGAGCCTTCGGCAAACATGCACAGTTCCAGCATCGCGCGCGCACCGCTGTCAAAATCAACGATCACATAGCCGTTGTCCCAAATATCAGGCGTGCGGCCGTCATATTCTTCATCCAGATGGTTCAGCGCTTGCCCAGCCGACGCCATCACCCGCACTGGTTCCGCCTTTAAGATCAAACGCATCAGATCGAAGAAGTGACAACATTTCTCGACCAGAGTACCGCCAGTATTCTCGTTAAAACGGTTCCAATCGCCAATTTTCTCCAAGAACGGAAAGCGGTGTTCGCGCACTGTGAGCATTGAAATGCCGCCCGTTGCCTGTTCTGCCTGCGCAATCAACGCCGCCACTGGCGGCATGTAACGGTACTCCATCGCGACCCAAACCGGATGCGCGTAGCCTGCAAACAAAACGTCCAGTTTTGCGGCGTCTGCGGGGTCCGTATAAAGCGGTTTTTCACACAAAATTGGCAAAGGCCGTTTGGCGACAATCTCATGCAGTTGGGCCGCATGTAGGTAGTTTGGGCTAACGATCACGATCGCGTCCAGCTTTGGGTGTGCCAATAGATCGTCCAATGTTTCGGCGACCGTCGCCTTTGGCCCTGCCCCGCTTTTACCGGCCAAAACAGCGCAGTCTTGCGCCAGTTCCAACACCGGATCAAACACCACCGATACGCGGCCATGTGGCAGCAGGTTGATATTCTGAATATGCTCGCGCGCCATCATTCCGCAGCCGATTATACCGTAATGCACCATGTCCATGTGTCAGGTCTTCCCAAGTCTCGAGACGTAATTGATCTGGCTCGGATCGAACCATGTTCTTGAATATTCTACAGTTTCACCCGTATGCGCGCGCCCTGTGCGTTCGATGTATCCGGCAATTTCACCCGCCCTAAGGCCAAATCGGGGATCCACCCAATCCGGCACAGGTGCCACGTTAATCCGGTCCTCGGCACTGGTGATCACAACCCCCAGCACTTCGGAATAATAAAGGTAAAGTGATTCAGACACCGCGCCCTCGTCAACGGCCTCTGTCACCGCGCAATCCAGCCAAATCTCTTCCATCGCGGCAGGAATGCGATCCATGAATCGCAGCCTGCGAAAGCGAAACCCGTTCGGGCTGGTAAACCGCGCGTCATGCGGGGCCGCCATTTGATCAATCGACAGAACCTCGGCCGTGGGTAAACCGCCGCCTTGCAAGCGTTCAATGCGCAGAAACGAATAAACGGACGGCACATCTGCCTGCGCCCGCACATAGTTTCCCGATCCTTGCACACGTTCAAGCAAGTTCTTTTCCACCAGCAAATCCAGTGCCTTACGCAGGGTTCCCACTGCTGTGTTCAGCGTTTGTGACAACTCTCGTTCAGGGGGCAAACGTGCCCCGTCCGCCAAGCGGCCCGCCGCAATATCGCGGATCAGCATCTCGGCGATTTGGACGTATTTGGGCAGCGCCGTGGGGCGTTGACGGTCTGACATCTGCGCCCCTCTCAAAAGTTGCGAAATAATTGATACAGGATTGATGCACTAGGTTCAGGGTGTTACGCAAGAGGCTATACCACTCTCTGGGAGGAGAATCATGAGCATCGTTCCAGTCACGTCTGCCGACCTTGATGCATCAGAGGTCAGCTGGTTTTCTGCTTTATGTTCAGATGACTACGCATATTTGGGCGTGCCAGACGGCGCACTTCGGTCTTCGTGGGAACACTGCCGCGACATCGTTTTAGAGGCCGAGCAGCAAGGGTTTCGCAACATCCTTGCCCCGTCCAGCTATCAAGTCGGACAAGATACTTTATCGTTTGTTGCGGGCATGGCGCCCCTCACGGAAAAGATAAACATGCTCGCTGCGATCCGTTGTGGTGAAATGCAGCCAATTATGTTGGCCCGCACCATCGCGACGCTGGATCACATGATGAAGGGGCGTCTGACCCTAAACGTGATCTCATCCGATTTTCCGGGCGAAGTCGCTGAAAGCGGCTTTCGCTACCAACGATCCCGCGAAGTCGTTGAGATTTTGAAACAGGCGTGGACGCAGGACGAAATCAACTATGACGGCGAAGTCTACCAGTTCGCAAACGTCCCCACCGCGCCCGCGACCCCGTATCAAACCGGCGGTCCGCTGCTGTATTTTGGCGGCTACTCCCCTGCGGCGTTGGACCTATGCGGTCAGCACTGTGATGTTTACCTCATGTGGCCCGAACCCAAAGAACAGCTCGCGCAGCGCATGAAAGACGTGAACGCAGTGGCGGAACGTTACAATCGCACGCTTGATTACGGCCTGCGCGTCCACATGATCGTGCGCGATAGCGAAGCCGAGGCGCGCGAATACGCCGACCATATCGCGTCAAAATTAGACGATGAATATGGAAAGCTGATCCGCGATCGCGCCCATGACAGCATCTCACTTGGTGTCGCCCACCAAGCTAAGGCACGGGAATTAGCTGATAAATTCGGCTACGTTGAACCCAATCTGTGGACGGGTGTTGGCCGCGCACGATCTGGCTGTGGCGCGGCGCTGGTCGGGTCCGCCGATCAGGTGCTTTCCAAAATCGAAGACTACCGCAAAATGGGTATTCGCGCTTTCATCTTCTCAGGCTATCCGCACATCAATGAGGCCAAACATTTTGGCAAACTTGTCATGCCCGAACTTAAGACCTGTTCTTTACCCCACGCCTATGGTCGTGTCCCCAGTGAAACCCCAGCAACCCCTCTCGGAAACGGACCCCGCATTTAATGGAACGCATTAACCTTACGCCTGACCTAACCCTGTCCCGCATCGTTTACGGCATGTGGCGCCTTGGCGATGTGGATGACACCTCACCCAAAGCCGTCCAAGCCAAAATCGAGGCCTGCCTTGAGCAGGGCATCACAACGATGGACCAAGCCGACATTTATGGCGGATACACGGCCGAGGAAATTATGGGCGCGGGCATGACCCAATCGATCAAAGACCAGATCGAAGTCGTCACCAAATGCGATATCCTTGTTCCTGCGGGGCGCTATGGGCATGTGTCGGGCAAGTTTTACGACACCAGCCGTGAACATATTCTTAACTCCGTCGATCACTCCTTGCGCCTTATGGGGATCGACAAGATTGACGTTTTGCTGATTCACCGCCCTGACCCGCTGATGGATCACCATGAAACGGGTGCCGCGCTGGACGAAGTGGTCGCCTCTGGCAAAGTGCGCAGCGTCGGTGTGTCCAACTTTAAGCTACACGACTGGACGCTTCTTCAGTCCGCGATGAAGTCAAAGCTTGTGACCAACCAGATCGAAGTTTCCCTGTCCGCGAACGATGCGATGACAAACGGCGATCTTGCGTTCTTGCAAGAGCGTGGCGTGGCACCTATGGCATGGTCCCCTTTGGGTGGCGGTTCGTTGATGACAGACAACAGTGATCTTGGCCGCGCGATGGACGCGGTTGCCGCAGAAAACTCCGTTGACCGCAGTGCAGTTGCCGTCGCGTGGCTGCTGGCGCATCCCGCTAAAATCCTACCTGTCATGGGAACCAATAATATGAGCCGCATCAGGGGCTTATCGGACGCTCTTAAAGTAAACATGGGCCGCGAAACCTGGTTCAAGCTCTACGAAGCCGCGCTTGGACATGAGGTTGCTTGACGTGAACGCCTTTGATCCTAAAGAAGACTCGCGCGCGTTTCGCGATGCCCTTGGCGCCTATGCCACGGGGGTGACTGTCGTGACCGTGCCGTCTGATGAGGGCCCTGTTGGGATCACGGCCAACAGCTTTGCCTCGGTGTCGCTCGACCCACCGCTGGTTCTTTGGTCCCCTGCCAAATCATCTAAACGTTTCAATTACTTCACGGGTGCTGCGCACTTTGCGATCCACGTTTTGGACGCCCATCAACAACAGCTGTGCAACGGGTTCACCCAGAACAAGTCTGCGTTTGAAGGGTTGGAAATTTCGTTGAGCGACAACGATGTTCCACTGATTGAAGGCTGCCTCGCGCGGTTTGAATGCGAATTGCACGCGGAACACGATGCAGGCGATCACACGATCATTATTGGCAGCGTCACACGTGCGCAATCGCGCGATGGCCTGCCGTTATTGTTCCAATCCGGAAAGTTTGTTTCGCTTAAAGGTTAAATGAAGAACGGGGCGTAAGCCCTTAAAAATGCTCGTAAAGAGCCAAGAAGGGAGGGCAAGCCGTTGGGAGGACGTCTTGCAATCGGACTGGTCGCTGCCGCCTACGTGGTGATCTTGTTCATCGGTGCCTTTGAGGACCGCCGCGAAGCTTTGGCTGAGGCCATTGGCATGGGTGATATGGCCTTTGTCGGCCTTATGGTCGCGGTGCTTGGGCTCGCCTGCCTCATCCGCCCTATCTCCGCAGTGCAAGCCCACGCCGCGATCAATGAAAGCCTGCACAAGATCGGCAAAGCCATTTCCATCGGCGCGCTTATTGCGATGGTTTCCTTCATTCTACTGCAAGTTTTCATGCGCTACGCCCTGAATGACGCCCCCAATTGGACCGAAGAAGCCGCGCGTTTCGGCATGCTTTGGATGACCGGCCTGATGGCACCCGTCGCCTATCGCCACGGCGGGTTCGTCGCGATTGACATGTTGGAACGCGCCCTTGCACCGCGTCTCTCGGCGCTCCTTACACTCATCCTGTTTGCCATGTCCTTGGCGGTGCTTCTGGTGATGTGGGACAAAGGGTTGAACAACCACGTCGACAGCCTGTCTGGGCGCGGCTGTTCTTCTACATTGCGCTGGCCGTTTGGTATCGAAATCGGCAAGTGCCGCGCGAAATTTAGCAATTATTATCAGTATATTGCCCTTTGGATCGGGGTCAACTTGCTGATCTTGGTCTGCGCGGAACTGATCCTGCGCCAAGCCCTGAAACTGTTCGGACGCGACACCGGCCTCGCCCCGCTTGGCGAAGAAGACATGGCGAGTGCATCCTGATGCTGATTTGGTTCCTTCCGCTTTTCCTTGCGATCCTGATGATCGGCACGCCGGTTGTCTTTGCCCTACTGTTCGCCCCTGGTTTCATGACCTGGGTGACGGGCAATGAAAAGGATCTCGCGATCCTTTATCGCAATGTTTACACAGGGATAGACAGCTTTCCGCTGATGGCGTTGCCGTTCTTTATGTTGGCGGGCGAAGTCATGAACCGCGGCGGCATCACCACGCGTCTGGTTGAGTTTTCCCAAGCCTTTATGGGCCATTTGCGTGGCGGTCTGGCGCAAGTGAACATCCTGTCCTCAATCCTGTTTGCAGGCCTGTCAGGCTCCGCCGTGGCCGACACATCTGCCCTTGGGTCAACTCTGATCCCCGCGATGGAAAAGAACGGTTACACCCGTAAATTCGCCGCTGCGATCACCGCCGCATCTAGTGTCATCGGCCCGATTATCCCGCCTTCCGGCATCATGATTATCTACGCTTACGTCATGGGCGAAAGCGTTGCGGCACTGTTCCTTGCGGGCATCGTACCAGGTGTCCTCGTCGGGGTCGGCCTGATGGTCATGGTGCGCCTGATGGCGGATCGCTATGACCTGCCCAAGGCCGAACGCATTGTTACCAAAAACCAGACCATAGCGCCGATTGAATACTGGCTGTCCTTCATCCTCGCACGTATCAACCTTATGGGACTGCTTTGGGCGGTCATGCGCGCAGTGCAATCGCTCACCGGCTTTGAAAAACCACAAGGCGTTATGATCTGGGGGACGTTGGCCGTTCTGATCATCCTCGCGCATGTCCTGCTAGTCGCATTGCGTGGCCAAGTCAGCGCCGACTTCCGCACCGTTTGTAAAAAGGGCGTCGTGCCGCTGCAAACGCCGATCATCATCCTTGGTGGCATTCTAATGGGCGTGATGACCCCGACAGAAGCTTCCACAATTGCGGTCGCCTACGCCCTGCTGGTGTCGGTGTTCGTCCTGAAGTCCCTGACATGGACGGACTTCTTTGACGTCTTGCAACGCTCCGCGCTTGCGTCGGCCTCGGTCTTGCTCCTCGTGGGCGCCGCCGTTGCCTTCAAAACCATCGTCGCGACATCCGGTGCAGCGACAACATTGGCCGACCTGATCCTTGGCTTGTCCGAAAACCCGCTGATCCTGTTGTTCCTGATTAACATTTTGCTGTTTATCGTCGGCATGTTTCTGGACGCAGGCCCCGCGATCATCATCCTTGGCCCCATCTTGGGGCCGATCTTTGTTGATATCGGCGTTCACCCCGTCCACTTCGCCATCATCATGAGCGTCAACCTCACGGTTGGCCTTGCGACGCCGCCAATGGGCCTTGTGTTGTTCGTCGCTTCAACGGTCTCTCGCGAAAAGGTGGAAACCATCGCGAAGGCCATCCTGCCGTTCCTTGCCGTAGAAGTCGTGGTCATCTTCTTGATCACCTTCTTCCCGCAAATCTCAATGACGGTTCCCTATCTCGCGGACTTCCTCGGATGCCCGCCTGACCTTGGCTACATGGCTTGCATTAGCCCCGAGCCACCTACAAACTAACTTCATAAATCTGGGAGGATTACTAAAATGATGAAGTATCTCGCAACGGCTGGCATGATCGCCGCCTACACACTGGCCGCAGCGCCCGTTTATGCAGATGGCCACGCTGTCACGCTGCGCGCCACGGCCAACTCTAACGAAAACGATGAGGACTATGACGGTCTGATCGTGTTCAAGAATTACGTTGAATCCGCGTCCAACGGCGCGATTGCCGTGGAAATCTTCATGGGAACACAGATCTGTGCAACCGGTGCGGAATGTCTTGAAGGCGTTTCTGAAGGCTCCATCGACATCTATGTGTCCACGTCCGGCGGCGCTGCTGGCATCTTTCCGTATGTGCAGGTCCTCGACCTGCCATACCTGATGTCTGATGACCGCGTTGCTGAATCTGTGCTTCAGGGCGATTTCGTCCGCACAATGCGCGATATGGCGCTGGAAACATCCGACGACACGGTCCGTCTGATGACGATCGGTAACACGGGTGGCTGGCGCAACTTTGCGAACACTGTGCGCCCTGTGATGACGCCTGCCGACATGGAAGGCCTGAAAATCCGTACGGTTGTGGCTGACCTGCCGCAAGAACTCGTACGGGCACTGGGTGCGTCCCCGACGCCAATCCCGTGGCCTGAACTGTTCACATCGTTCCAAACCGGCGTTGTTGAAGGCTCCAAGAACGGCATCACCGACATCATGGGCATGAAATTCCCTGATGCGGGTCTGCAATACGTCACGCTGGACGGCCACGCCTACATGGGTGCGCTCTGGTGGATGAACAACGAACGTTTCACGGGTATGGACGAAGCACAGCGCCGCGTCATCGTGGACGGTTTCTACGCGCTGCAACAGGCGACATTTGCATCCCCTAAGCGCAATTCGATCCAAGCCTACGCGGATTTCGTAGCAGGTGGCGGTAACCTTTACGTTCCAACACCTGAAGAAAAGGCGATGTTCGCGGAAGCAGCGGCACCGGTGCAAGACTGGTTCCGCGGCAACGTAGATGGCGCAGATCAAATCCTCGACGCGCTGATTGCGGCCGTTGACGAAGTCGAAGCCGATCTGGCCGCAGGCTATGACGCTGACCTGAACTAAGGATCAGTCCTGAATTCAGAGAGGGCCGCCCCGTAACGGGCGGCCCTTTTCTATTTAATCCGTTTTAACGAATGAAAACGCGCCCTATTCCCACTCCATTTCGGAATAAACCACACCTGCGTTCTTTGTCGCCAGTTCTTCGAAGGTATCAAGGCCCTCATAGGGCGATTGATCAACGTAGTAAGCCCCAGCCAGATCGCCGCCTTCGTCGATGTGTTCGCCGATCTTTTCGCGCAGGTAGCTAACGTAGCCATGCGTGCCCGCGCGCACGACATCCATGTTCGTCGGATGCCCGTGCCCAGGGATCACGTAGAGCGCGCCAAGCGGTTCAAACCGTGTTTCCCACGTTTCCAGCCAGCAGCTTGTGCAAGTGTCCGCAAATATCGGCGGCATGCGTTCGTGAAACGCCACGTCGCCCGCAATCACCAGTTTTTGCTCGGGTAGCCAGACGGACACATCGCCAGGGCTGTGCGCGGGCCCAAGATAAAGCACTTGGATCCGCATATCGCCCATCTCGATGATGTATTCGTCCTCAAAGGTAAGTGTCGGGCCTTGTGGCACGGTGCCTTCGGAATTCTCGCGGGCATAACGTTCCATCCCTGCGAAAATCTGTGCCTGATCCGCCTCAAACGCGGCGGCGGCATCTACGTGGGCAAGCACATCAATCCCCTGCTCGACCCAATAGTTATTGCCCAGCATCGCATGGCCCTGCCCGTTTTCGTTGATCACCAACTTCACAGGCTGATCCGTCACGTCGCGAATTTCATCATGCATCGCGGCTGACAGCGCATAATTGGCCCCTGCGTTGACCACGATCACCCCATCGCCCGTCACGATAAATGACAGGTTGTTATTGTGCCCTGCGTTTTCATAGGTCGGCGGGGCTGTTGCGCCAATTGCGGACCACACATCTTTGATGACCTCAATCGGGGCTTCATAGAGAACAGACTGCGGATACTGATCGGCAATATCCTCATTCGCCAAAACAGGCGTTACCGCCAGAATAGATAGAATACTGG
>JAHBAO020000356.1 GCA_018500065.2 Octadecabacter sp.
CCGTCTGACCAAACCCCGTCACAGAACAATAGATCAAACGTTGGTTCAGCGCGTGCAGGCTGTCATAATCCAGTCCGTATTTGGCCAATCCACCTACTTTGAAGTTCTCGACAAAAATGTCTGCCTCTGCGACAAGTGCTTTGACGGCGGCGACCCCTTCGGGGGTTTTCAGATCAGCGCGCAATCCGGTCTTGCCGCGATTACAGCTATAGAAATACGCAGCAGAAGTATCACCGTTGTGTTCGATAAACGGCGGCCCCCATGTGCGCGTGTCATCACCACTCGGGCTTTCGACCTTTGTGACGTCTGCACCCAGATCCGCCAACGTTTGGCCGATCCAAGGGCCTGCCAGAATACGCGCAAGCTCGACAACCTTCAGGCCCCTAAGTGGCGACATTTTTGACTTCCTTCGCAAACGGGGCGTGCGCCCGATATTGACATACCTTGATTAGAAAAACGCCTGCAAACCTGTAATGGCGCGCCCAATGATCAGTGCATGAATGTCGTGCGTGCCCTCATAGGTGTTCACTGTCTCAAGGTTGACCATATGGCGCATGATCTGGAACTCTTCAGAAATCCCGTTGCCGCCGTGCATATCGCGGGATACCCGCGCGATATCCAATGCTTTACCGCAATTGTTGCGCTTGATGACCGAGATCATTTCAGGGGCGGCTTGTGCGTCGTCCATCAAACGACCCACACGCAGGCTGGCTTGCAAACCAAGGCTGATTTCCGTCAGCATGTTGGCCAGTTTCAACTGATGCAGCTGTGTTTGCGCCAGGGGTTTGTCAAATTGTTTGCGGTCCAGTCCGTATTGGCGGGCAGCGTCCATGCAGAATTCAGCGGCCCCCAGCACACCCCAACTGATGCCATAGCGGGCCCGGTTCAGACATCCGAATGGCCCTTTGAGGCCTTCGACATTTGGCAAAAGCGCGTCTTCGCCGACCTCCACGCCTTCCATGACGATTTCGCCTGTTATGCTAGCACGCAGCGACAGTTTTCCACCGACTTTCGGGGCCGACAGCCCGTCCATACCTTTTTCAAGCACGAAACCGCGGATCTTGCCGTTGTGCGCTTCGGATTTTGCCCAGACAACAAAAACATCTGCGATCGGACTGTTGGAAATCCACATCTTGGTACCGGTAATCGTGTAGCCATTGGTGGTTTTCTTGGCCATGGTCTTCATGCCCGACGGGTCACTGCCAGCGTCAGGTTCTGTCAGGCCAAAACAGCCGATCCATTCACCACTTGCCAGTTTGGGCAGATATTTCTTGCGCTGTTCTTCGGATCCGTAGGCATAGATCGGATACATCACAAGCGAGCTTTGGACAGACATCATCGACCGATAGCCGCTATCGACCCGCTCGACCTCGCGGGCGACAAGGCCGTAGGCGACGTAAGACGCACCAAGCCCGCCATATTCTTCAGGGATCGTCACGCCCAACAGGCCCATTTCACCCATTTCCCGGAAAATCTCGGCGTCGGTCCGTTCTTCACGGTAGGCGGCAATGACCCGTGGCTGCAACTTATCCTGTGCATATGCCTTGGCCGCATGGCGCAGCATCCGCTCTTCTTCGGTCAGCTGCGCCTCGAGCAAGAACGGGTCTTCATGATTAAAGCGGTTCAGATTGGGGGCGTCTTTGGCTTTCAGGGTCATGTCGTGGTCCTTGGTGGTTTCGTCCCTCCTAGCAAATTCCGTTATCAGATGGTAACGATAGAAAATTCACAGTTGATGAGTTTTAGGAATATTATGGCTTACCGTCCGAATTACACGCCGAGCGTGCAGGAGTTGCGTGCATTGGTGTCTTGCGGTGATCTCGGCTCTGTGTCGCGTGCGGCAGATGCGCTTAACTTGACACAAAGTGCAGTCAGCCGGTCCATCCGCGCGCTCGAGGATCGGTTGGGTGTGCAGCTGTTTCACCGCGTGCGCAAACGCCTGCACCTGTCAGATGCGGGCCGTGCGATGGTCCATGATGCCCGCGCCATCCTTGCCGCTCTTGATCGGTCGGCAAAGATGGCGATGACGTTTGGCAAAGGTGGCGATGTGCTACGCCTAGCCGTTTTGCCGACTTTTGCTGCCACATGGCTGATTCCGCGCTTGCCGGCATTCTTTGCTTTACACGCGGATTTGTCGATTGATCTGGCGTCAGCGCTGCACCCTGTCGATTTTGACGAAAGCCCGTTTGACGCTGCCATTCAAAGGGCTGTGATGGCGCGAAAGGACACAGAGGTTATGCATCTACTGGACGAAAAGCTAATCATGGTCGCATCCCCCAGCCTGATCGCAATCGGACAAACCCTGTCGCATCCCGAATTGGCGTCCTACCCCTTGATCCAGCTGGCCACACGGCCAAAGCTTTGGAACGACTGGCTGCAAAACGAAGAAACGCCACCCATCGTACGTCTGCAAGGGCCGCGTGTGCAACACTTTGATATGGTCATTTCAGCCGCGCAAGCCGGGCTTGGCATCGCCCTTCTGCCCGCTATTTTTGCAGAACAGGCAATTACAGCAGGCACGTTGCATCAGGTGCATCCCCGTATGCTAAACGGCCCCACGCCATATGCCTTGATCCGCCCGCAATCGCGGGTGGACAGCGCCGCTATGGACGCGTTTGCAGTCTGGATAAAGACAGCAGCACAGGCCTAGCCACCGGATCAGTCACGCCCTGCGACGTTGATCCATGTGGTCTTGAGCTCTACATATTTATCTAGTGCGTGCAGCGATTTGTCTCGCCCTATCCCAGACTCCTTAAAGCCGCCGAACGGCACGGTCAGGTCGTCGCAATCGTAACAATTGACATAGACAAGCCCGGCGCGAATGCCCTTTGACACTTTATGCGCCGTGGTTAGGTCATCGGTCCACACCGCAGAGGCAAGGCCATAGCAGCTATCATTTGCTGTCGTGATCGCCTCGTCCACGCTATCCACGGGAATGACGGTCAGCATGGGCCCAAAGATTTCTTCCTGAGCGATGCGCATGTCATTGGTCGCATTATCAAAGATGGTTGGATTGATGTAGCACCCGCCAGTGTCCTGCCGCGCTCTGGCGCCGCCTGTGACCACATCTGCCCCGTCGGTTTTCGCCTGGTCGACAAACTCCATAACGCGACCCGTGTGCCGTTCATCCACCATCGCGCCCATGTTGGTTGTGGGGTCTAACGGGTCGCCCGGCGTGTAGGATTTCGCAACTTCGATCAGGGTTTCGACAACTTCTTCATGCACAGACCGTTCCACTATCAGACGGCTGGGACAGGTACACATCTCGCCTTGATTAAAGAACGCCGAATGCGCCGAGGTCGTGGCCGCATGTTTGGTGTCACGGTAGCTGGAAAGGATGATGTTGGGGCTTTTCCCACCCAACTCAAGCCCCAACCGTTTGAGGTTGGATTGGGCAGAATACTCCATGAAATACTTGCCCACTTGCGTTGAGCCGGTAAAGAACAGCCCGTCAACGTCCATATGCAGCCCCAAGGCGCGTCCGACTTCGGGGCCATCACCCGTGACGACATTAAAAACACCTGGCGGGATACCGGCCTCAAGCGCGAGTTCGGCAAGCCGGATAGCGGAAAGCGACGATTGTTCGGCCGGTTTGAGAATGACAGAGTTTCCCGTGGCCAGGGCTGGGGCAACTTTCCATGATGCCATCAGCATTGGGAAATTCCACGGCACAACAGCGGCCACAACACCCAGAGGTTCCTTGGTGATCATGGCCACGGCCTCTTTTGCCGTTGGTGCGATTTCGTCGTAAACCTTGTCGATTGCTTCGCCGTACCAATCAAAACAGTTCGACACCGCCCGCACATCAATCGAGGTGCTGTCAGAGATCGATTTGCCCATATCGAGTGTTTCAAGCAAGGCCAACTCATCCCGGTTTGCGCGGATCAGGTCAGCAAACTGTCGCAGCACAAGTTTACGTTCAGCTGGTGCGCGCCCCGACCAACGCCCGTCTTCATACGCAGCGCGAGCCACTTTGACAGCGCGGTTGACATCTTCTTCGCCCGCGCAGGCGACATCGGCCAGAAAACGACCATCTACAGGACTCTTGGAAACAAACGTCCGGCCAGAGGCCGCGCCGACGAATTGCCCGTCAATGACCATCTTGGACTGGATGCGCAGCGCGTCTGCTTTGGCATGCCATTGCTTGATCGACAGTTCTGTCATGATGAATCCTTAGGTGTTTGTTGTGGTATCACTATTTGGCAAATGATATCACAAAATAAGTCACCTGAGCAAGATCAGGCTGTGAACTTCTTGTTCAAACCATCGCAACGCTTATTCACCCGGCTGAAAAAATAGCGATTACGCTGGCTCAGACATCAGCGTCAGCAGGCGCTTGCCGCTTTCGACCACACCTTCTTTGATGTCGTTTTCTGTCGCTGTCATCAAAGCGGCAACATCGCGGGACTGAAGTGCCGCAACAATTTCGCGATGACGGTCAACTTTGTAAAATTCGTTGATGCCTTTCACAACCTGACGTTGGAAAGGCCCCAGTTGCAACCATACGCTTTCGATCACGGGAATAGCGACTTGGTAGGGGTTCGCCGCGTAGAGCTTGCGGTGAAACTGATGGTTCAGGATCGTCAGCGCATCCAGATCATCGTTGACAAGGGCCCGATCCATTCTCAGATCAATCTGCTGCATTTCATCAATAACAACGTCCGATATGTAACGCACTGACCGTGCGGCGGCATGCACTTCAAGTGCGATTCGCAAAGACACAAGCTCCTCAAATCGACCCAAGGTCATTACTGGAACAGTCATGCGGCGATTGGGAAGCAGCTCAATCGCATGCTCCGAGTTTAACCGCCGCAGGGCTTCACGGATCGGTGTCGGGCTTAGATTCATCGCGGCGGCCAGACCGCGCATTGTTAAATGCGTGCCCGGTTCAATGGCACCCACCATAATCGCTTGGCGCAACCTGCTATAGACAGCCTCCTGCTCTGTTGTGTCCTTGCTCACTGGAATTTCCGGAATTCTTAATTCTTGAGGGTCGGCCAAAACATCACCTGCAGTTGTTGCGATACCTCCTAAATAGATTCCCAAAAGTTTCAGACAAGGGAAAAGTGAATCAAAAGTTGATAAATGATATCACATTATGTATGCTGGTATCACAAAGGAGAATCCATGACCACTACTGACGTGAAAAACTGGCTCGCTGAAAGGCCCCAAATTGAGACAATCTTTGCATGCGTTTGTGACCTTAACGGCACGCTGCGTGGTAAGCGTGTTCCGATTGATCAGGCTGAGAAAGTCGTCGCAGGGAGCGTGCGCATGCCGCTTTCTGTTGTGGGCATGGATGTCTGGGGGGAAGATATTGAAAACAGCAAGCTGGTTTTCGAAACAGGCGATTCTGACGGCATCTGTGATTTTACAGGTCGTGAGTTGCTCCCGATTACATGGACAGACCGACCGACTGCGATGGCAATGCTTTGGATGCGCCAAGAGGATGGTACACCCTTTGCCGGCGATCCCCGTCGCGCGCTCGGCAACATTGTAGAACGTTACAAAATGCTTGGCCTAACACCTGTCGTCGCGACCGAGCTTGAGTTTTACCTTTGCGATCCTTCTATGGACCGCCCCGATGCGCCGCGTTCGCCGGTCACGGGCAAGCGTCTGGATTCAGATGGTGCCCTGTCGTTGGATGAGTTGCAGCATTTCGACAGCTTCCTCAATGACGTCTATGATGCCTGCGCGCAGCAGGATATTCCCGCAGACGCCGCGATTTCCGAAAATGGCGCTGGTCAGTTCGAGATCAACCTGATGCATGTCGATGACCCGCTGAAGGCCGCGGACGACGCCATTCTTTTCAAACGTCTGGTGCGCGGCGTGGCCCGCAATCACGGGTTTGCGGCAACATTCATGGCCAAACCCTATGGTGACCGTGCGGGCAGTGGCCTGCATGTGCATTTTTCCATGCTCGATCAGGACGGCAATAACGTGTTCGACAATGGCGGCGAAGAGGGTACGCCGCTGATGCTGAACGCGGTTGCGGGCCTTCTGGCGACGATGCAGGAAAACGCCCTGACATTCGCACCCCATGAAAATTCTTATCGCCGCTTGATGCCTGGGGCGCATGCGCCCACGGGTGTCGCGTGGGGCTACGAAAACCGCACTGCGGCCGTACGCATCCCCGGTGGCAACCACAAAGCCCGCCGGATCGAACACCGTGTCGCGGGTGCGGACGCGAACCCCTATCTGGTTCTGGCCAGTATTCTGGGCGGCGCACTGTTGGGTATCGAAAACAAGATGACCCCGGCACCCGCTATCGAAGGGGACGCGTACCGGCTTGATTTGCCGCATCTGCCGCTGGATTGGGCCAGTGCTATTGAGGCATTCGAGGACGGCAAGCATGTCGCTCAAGTCTTCTCAACACAACTTCAAACCATGCTGGTGGAATGCAAGACGCAAGAGCTCAAAAAGTTCGCGCGGCACGTCACCGACTTTGAATACCATTCCTATCTGGAAGTCGTTTAAATGAATGCACATACAAAACACTACGCAGGCGATGGTAGTCATACCGACAGTTACTATGCCGCATCCGCCAACCCGTCACCCGAACGTGCCGCGCTGACCGGCCATCAAGACATCGATGTCTGCATCGTTGGTGCAGGATACTCAGGCCTGTCCACCGGCCTGCATCTGGTTGAAAAAGGCTATAAGGTTGCAATCATCGAAGGGGCTCGCGTCGGATGGGGTGCCTCCGGTCGCAATGGGGGTCAGATCGTAAATGGCCTGAACGCCAGCCTGCAAACAATCAGAAAACGCTATGGTCAGGACACCGCCACCTTCGTTGCCGGTCTGGTGCAAGAAGGCGGTGAGATTATACGCGAGCGCATCAAGACCTATGACATCAACTGCGACCTGAAAGAAAAGAACATCTTTACCGGCCTGACTAAGGCCCACATGAAAGAGCTGGAAGAGCGTCAGGCGCTTTGGAAAACCTATGGCATCGACAATCAGGAAATGCTCGACAAAGACCAATTGCGCGCGCACATCAATTCCGACCTTTATGAAGGCGGCCTGATCGACCATTCCGGCGGCCACATGCACCCGCTGAACCTTGCTTTGGGTGAGGCGGCGGCTTTTGAAAAACTGGGCGGCACAATCTATGAAATGTCGCGGGTCACTAGTGTTGATACCGACGCCGCAAAGCCCGTTGTCACAACAGACGGCGGCACGCTGACATGCAAGACGCTTGTCTTGTGTGGTAATGCCTATCTTGGCCATGTTGTGCCAAAGCTAACGCCGCGCGTCATGCCTGTGTCTACCCAAGTGATGGCGACAGAACCGCTTGGTGAAGAGCTGGCGAAGTCTTTGTTGCCAGACGACGCCTGTGTTGAGGATATCCGCTATATTCTGGATTACTACCGCCTGTCTGGTGACAAGCGAATGCTGTTCGGTGGTGGGACTGTTTATGGCGGCTCTGATCCGACGGACATCAAAGCCAAGCTCAAGGCCAACATGGATAAAGTGTTCCCGCAGCTCAAGAATGTCAAAATCGACTATGCTTGGAGCGGTAACTTTGCGCTGTCCTTTAGCCGCGTACCGCAGATGGGCCGTATTGGAAACAACACCTATTTCGCGCACGGCTATTCCGGCCACGGCGTGACAGGATCACACACTTTCGGGCGTATTCTGGCCGAAGCCATTGATGGTGATCTGACCCGTTTCGATGTCTTCGAAAACGTACCTTGGTATCCGTTCCCAGGTGGGCGCATGTTCCGTGTGCCTTACTCTGTCGTGGGATCATGGTGGTACGGACTGCGTGACAAACTGGGCGTTTAAGCCCGCAACTTCTAAAAACTCAGGGAGAGAACTATGAGAAACCTAACAACAGCATGTGCTGCTCTGGCCTTTACCGCAACTGGCGCTTTGGCCGAAGGCGAGTTAAACATCTACAACTGGTCTGACTACATCGCTGAAGACACAATCGCGAACTTTGAAGCTGCGACTGGCATCACAGTGAACTACGACGTCTTTGACAGCAACGAAGTGCTGGAAGCCAAGATGCTGACCGGATCAAGCGGCTATGATATCGTCGTGCCCTCCATCGAATTCATGGCACGTCAGGCGCAGGCTGGCGTTTTTGCCGAAATCAACAAAGGCGCGCTGTCCAACTACGGCAACCTTGATGCAAACATCATGAGCATTCTGGCAGTCAATGACCCGGACAATACCTATGGTGTCCCATACATGATGTTCACCACAGGTCTTGGCTACAATGTTGGCGCCGTGTCCGAGCGTATCGAAGCCGATAAAATCGGTAGCTGGGACATGATCTTTGATCCTGAAACAGCCGCCAAACTGGCTGATTGCGGCATCGCCGTACTTGATAGCCCGTCTGAGATTATGGCACCTGCGCTCAACTATCTTGGTCTTGATCCGAACTCCGAAGACAATGCTGATCTTGAGGCGGCAACAGAGCTGCTGTTGGCTGCACGTCCGCACATCCGCTACTTCCACTCTTCGCAGTATATCAATGACCTTGCGAACGGCGATATCTGTGTCTCTGTCGGGTATTCCGGTGACGTTCTTCAGGCCCGTGACCGTGCGGCCGAAGCAGGGCAG
>JAHBAO020000386.1 GCA_018500065.2 Octadecabacter sp.
GGGGTCGATGATCGCGATGTCTAGGTCGGGCTTGCGCGATTTGAGGCTTGCAGCAGCGGCGATACCGCCTGCGCCCGCGCCAACGATCACGACATTGAAACTTGCATCACCTGTATCGGTGGGGGTTTTGCCACCGTTGACGATGCGGCGCACCACACCGCCCATTTCATAGCCCGCCGCTTTGGTCGCCGCGAGGATATCTGCAAGGCTGCGCTGCCCCGCTTGGCTAAGGGACCAAAGCGTTGCGGAGCGGGTTCCTGTGCGGCAATACGCCAGAACCGGACCGGGAAGCGACATCAGCGCTTGATCAAAGTCACTGGCATCGTCGTCTGACACTTTGCCTGCAACGATCGGTAGGTACACGGCTTCAAGACCCTGCTTTTTGGCTGCGGTGGCGATCTCATCGAAGGTTGGCTGGTCAGCGCCTTCACCGTCTGGCCTGTTGCACACAACAGCGCGAAAGCCCGCGTTCTTGATTGCCTTCAAGTCAGACGGCTGAATTTGCGCACTGACGGACAGGTTTGCCGTTAAGGGTTTGAGGTCCATGCTATCTACTTTCTTGTGTGGTTCAGGCTGCTGTCCCGCCAATGACAGGCGAAGAAACGAGGGTTGCGCTGTAGGCTTGTTCACCCAACCGCGCGAGCAATTCGAGCTGCAGTTCGAGCCAAGCTTTGTGGCCTTCTTCGTCCATCGCGATGGTCTCGAACAAAGTGCGCGAGCCGACGTCGTTTTCGTCGTAAGCTTGTTTTGCGGCCTGCAAGTAAAACGCGATGGCTTGTTCTTCGTCAGCCAGATCAGCTTTGAACATTTCGGCCAGATTGCTTGCCCGTTTGGGCGGGTTCGCGAAGGCGATTTCAGGATCGCCTTTTAGAAACAAAACGCGTTCGATGAACATATCAGAATGGCCGATTTCTTCGGCCTGTTCTTCGCGCATTTTTGTGGCGAGTTTATCAAGACCCCAGTCATCAAGCACGTGCGCGTGAAGCTGGTACTGATGGGACGCTGTCATCTCCATCTGGAGCGCCTTGTTGAGATTGTCGATTGTTGTGCTGTTAGACATTTCAAATCTCCTTATTGTGCGTGAATTAAAGTCCGTTAACAGGAACCTTGAGGACTGGATTTCCGTCTTTGTCTGTTGGAATTTCGCCCGCACGCATGTTCACTTGCAGGGACGGGATGATCAGCTTGGGCATAGCCAACTGTGCATCGCGTTCGGTGCGAAATTTGATGAAATCTTCGCGCGTGTTATCGCCGCCGACATGAATGTTATTGGCTTTTTGTTCTGCCACTGTGGTTTCCCACTTAATTGCACGTCCGTTCGGGCCGTAGTCGTGACACATAAACAGGCGGGTTTCATCGGGCAGGGACAGAACTTTCATGATGCTGTCGTAAAGTTCGCTCGCAGAGCCGCCGGGGAAATCACACCGCGCTGAACCGCCGTCGGGCATGAACAAAGTATCACCCGCAAAGGCGGCGTTGCCAACGACGTGGACCATGCACGCGGGCGTGTGGCCCG
Source organism: Octadecabacter sp. (assembly GCA_018500065.2). Lineage (GTDB taxonomy): Bacteria > Pseudomonadota > Alphaproteobacteria > Rhodobacterales > Rhodobacteraceae > Octadecabacter. The sequence goes on from JAHBAO020000386.1 coordinate 1,517, forward strand.
GGGTGTACATGGCAAACGCCTGCATATCGCCGATCATGTAGGTGTCGCCGTCTTTGAACAGCGCGTCGAACTGCGAACCGTCACGTTCAAATTCAGTGCCTTCGTTGAAAACCTTACCGAAGGTTTCCTGAACGACCATGATCTTTTCACCAACACCGATTTTGCCACCCAATTTAGCTTGGATGTAGGGCGCGGCGCTGAGGTGGTCGGCGTGGACATGGGTTTCAATGATCCAATCGAGCGTCAGGCCGCGTTCTTTGATCTCGGCGATCAGACGGTCCGCGGCCTCATATGTGATGCGACCAGCGGCATAGTCGATGTCCATCACGCTATCGATGATCGCGCAATGGTCGCTGTTTGGGTCTTTCACGATATATGTGATCGTGTTTGTCATTTCATCGAAGTGCGCGGAAACATCGGGTTTCACAGACATGTTGATTGGATAGGTCATTTGGAAAACTCCCTTTGATTAGGCTTGTGCGGTCGCGCGGTTCGCGATCGCAGACTTAATGAATTTGGCGGCGAAGATGCCGGCGAGGAGGGCGCCAACGAAGATAAATACTTCGGAACGGCCCGTTCCAAGTGCTGGCAAGGCACCACCAGGGCAGAAACCTGCAATGCCCCAGCCGACGCCAAAGGCAGCCGAGCCAGCAATGAGCGTGAGGTCAAGGTCACGGCGCGTCGGCAAGTGGAATTTGACGTCCATCATTGGTGCAGGGCGCTTGAGGACAAAGCGGTAGCCGATGAAGGTCACGACAACCGCGCCGCCCATGACGAAAATGAGGCTCGGGTCCCATGTGCCAGCAAAGTCAAAAAAGTTCAGCACTTTTGCAGGGTTCGCCATGCCAGAGATCGAAATGCCGACACCGAACACAAGGCCGATCAGGAAAAGGATAATGAGGCGCATGTTTAAGCTCCGAAGATGTGGCGGATCACGTAGACCGTGATGGCTGTGGCGATCATGAAAGAAACGGTTGCGACGATTGAGCGGGGCGAAACCCGCGCCATGCCACAAACGCCGTGACCAGATGTACAGCCGCCGCCAAAAGTGACACCGAGACCGACGATGAAACCGCCGATGATCAGCATGGTCGTGGAGATCGGTACCTGAACGGCAGGCATTTGACCCGTGAACATCATCACGACAAGTGGACCCGCGATCATGCCCGCCAGGATAACAGCCCGCCATGACCAATCGGAAAAGCTAGATGGCTGCAAAATGCCAGCCAAAATGCCGGTCGCGCCCATGATGCGCCCAGCGACGGCCATCAAGGCGACAGACGCGAGGCCAATCAAGGCCCCGCCACCAAGCGACGCATAAGGTGTGAATGCTGTCTCGATCATAGCTTGCACGTCCGGATGCCGAAGATGCGGTAAAGGGGGCAAAAGCGCATGGAAGACGTTGCCAGCATCACGATACCGGCGATCACAGAAATCACCGTCGCCGTGGTGGAGGCAAACAGTGCCATACCGAAAAGGAAGGGCGCGGCGAGCAGCACGATGCCAAGAATGATTCGAACGATGCGGTCAATTGAGCCAATATTTGCAGTCATTTCTTTGTCTCCTATGATTGATTTAACCAACCATAGCGCAACGGGACGGCAGGCGACGGTGATATTGTCACCAAGCCGCTTAATCATTCAGGTATTATGGTTTGCCAGCTTTTTCAGTTGGGTCATATCAAGAAGATTGACGCTGCCGCGGGCCTGTTCAATCCAACCGCGTCGCTGGAATTCTTGCAACTGGCGTGACACGACTTCGCGTGCGGTCCCCAATTCCACGGACAGCTTTTGGTGCGTTGTTTTTACGGTGTTTTCATCATCCGCAAGACTGACGAGTTTATCCGCAAGGCGCACATCCAAGCGTTGGAATGCGACTTCGTCGATCATCCGAAACAGGTCCGTGATACGTTTGGCGAATGCGGCGAACACAAAGTCGCGGAATGATTTGGATTGCGCCACAAGGTCATCAAACACATCACGCGGCACGGCGGCGGCCTGCACCGTGGTTTCTGCGATGCCGTCCGCTGCGTAATCTTCATAGGCGAGCAAACATGCGGTGGTCAGAACGCAACTTTGGCCCGCATGAATGCGATATAGCACGATTTCATGACCCGTTTCAGACACTTGCTGCACGCGCACGGTTCCATCCAGAAGGAACAACATGTTTTCGGGCGAGTTGCCTGGCCCGAACAGCGTCGTGCCGTTTGGCACATTCACGATGACGCTTCTGCTTTGCAGCAGTTTCTTAATCGGTGGTTCCAGACGCGATAGCCCCGGAAAGCGCTCAACCCAGTCGGTATCAATACTCATATTGTCTTCCTATCGCCGAAGTCGGCGGTGTGTAACCGCCCAAGCGCTCTTTCAAATGGGGGGTGATGCTGGAAATGTCCAATTCGTTCATGGTTCTTAGTACCTTGAAGACGGCCTAAGACTGGAAAACTTAGTCTCTGGCAAACACTCCAATATCATGCGAGAACCAATCAACTTTCCGAACGACAGCTGGGTTGAATGCGATCTGTGGGTCAGTGACTGGCGGCTGTTATCGCTATTCGTTTCGCAGCTATAACGCAGAGGTACGTCATTTGATCCTCAATCTGTTTTTACTACTTTACCGGATTTTGTGGGTTCCATTGCTGCCGCTTATCTTGATTTATCTTTGGCGACGAGGGAAGCGCGATCCTGATTATTCGCGCTATATAGCGGAGCGGTTTGGATTTTACCGCCAACCGCTGCCGCAAGATGCGCTGTGGTTTCATGCGGTAAGTCTGGGAGAAACCCGTTCCGCAATCGGGTTAATCAAACTGGCGCTCGCGCGTGGTGATAAGATCGTGTTGACGCACTTCACACCTGCTGGACGCCGTGAAGCTGAGCAGCAGTTCAGCGCCGAGATCGCTGCGGGCCAACTGGCCGCCATATGGGTGCCTTTCGATATGCGCTGGTGTTACAGGCGTTTTTTTCGTGCATGCCGCCCGAAGATTGGCCTGACGTTGGAAGTGGAAATTTGGCCTGCGATGATTTTCGCGGCCAAGGCGGTTGGGGTTCCGTTATACATGTGCAACTCCATCTATGGGACAGGTCCCTTCGCGCGTGACAGCAGGGGGCTGCGGCTGCGTCAGCGTATTATCAAGGGTTTTTCTGGTGCTTTTGTGAAGTCTGAAACCCAAGCAGAACGCTTTGCTTCGGTTGGCCTAGAAAACATCACTGTCACTGGCGAACTGCGTTTCGATCAACCGGTGCCTCGCGCGCTTATTGACTCCGCGGATCGCCTTTGCCCTGCGTTAGCTTCGGGGCGTGAAATTGTTACGATTGCCAGCGGTGTCGAGGGCGAAGAGCAGCTTTTTGCCCAAGTCGTAAAGGACCTGGTTGGGAAGGCACGGAATAACAATCAGCCCGCCCCACTTTTCGTTTATGTGCCGCGCGCGCCCGAACGTTTCGATGCAGTTGTTGACGGGTTAAACCAGGCGGGGCTTTATGTTTTGCGTCGAAGTGAGGTGCTTGACCCCAATTTTGAGAAAGTAGCCCAAACCGAAGGTGCTGACGTTCTTGTTGGCGACAGCCTTGGCGAGATGTTCTTTTATCTGGCGCTGGCTGATCGCGTTGTTGTTGGTGGCGGGTTTACGCCCCGTGGCGCGCACAACATTATCGAGCCGCTCATGCTGATGAAACCGGTGTTGACCGGACCGCACACTTGGACAATCGAGTACCCGTTTGCTGAAGCAGAGAGTGCGGGTGTTGCCGTTAGTCTGCCAGACCAAGCGGCGCTGATCGCAGCACTTTCACAACCAACCACGTCAAATGTTGAACGGATCGAAGCGTTCCTTGCAGAACATGGTGGCGCAAGTGTGCGTACGCTTGCGGCAATTGATAAAGCGATTTGAGATGTGACTGATTTCAAATCAAACCCGCGGGCGTTCCTGACAGCATTGTTCAACGAAGCCGTTGCCGTGGCCGACCCGATGCGCGTTGTCGCGTCCCATTTGCCCGAGCGTCCTAAGGGGCGATTCATCGTTATCGGGGCGGGCAAGGCCAGCGCAAGAATGGCCGAAGCGGTTGAGGCGCATTATGGACCTTGTGAGGGATTGGTCATCACGCGGTACGGGTATGACCGTCCGACGCAGGGTATCGAAATCGTGCAAGCGGCCCATCCGGTTCCGGATGCAGCGGGGGAGGCGGCGACGGTTCGTATGTTGGACATGGTGTCCGGTTTAAGTGCAGATGATGTTGTAATCGCGCTAATATCTGGCGGCGGGTCAGCTTTGCTTTGCGCCCCAACTGACGGGGTGACGTTGGCGGACAAGATTGACGTTAACCGCGCGCTGCTTGCCTCTGGTGCACCAATTTCCGAGATGAACATCGTGCGAAAGCACCTAAGCCGCGTTAAGGGCGGGCAGTTGGCGGCGGCGTGCTATCCAGCGAAACTGCTGACACTGTTGATTTCAGATGTACCCGGCGATGACCCAAGCGAGATCGCGTCCGGGCCAACGGTCGGCGAGGCAAGTACCGCACAGGACGCTTTGGCCATTGTTGAACGGCACAATATTGTTTTACCGCCACATGTAAGCGCGGCACTTGTTGCCAAGTCAGCAGTTGTTGCGCCTGATGATGTGCGGCTGGAAAATGCGAAAACCAAGATCATCGCCGCGCCGTCACATTCCCTTTTGGCGGCTGGGGCACGCGCTCAGGCGACAGGGCTGGATGTGCGGCATTTGGGTGATGCGCTTGAAGGCGAGGCGCGCGATCTTGGAGTTGCACAAGCCCAATTCGCGATGAAGTTGCAGTCCGAGATGTCTGAGACTGATAAGCCGATCTTGCTGCTATCGGGAGGGGAATGCACCGTCACGCGCACGCGCGATGGCATTGGCGGGCCGAACGCCGAATTCGTTTTGGCGGCCGTGATCGCGCTCAACGGGCAAGACGGCATACATGTTCTCGCCTGTGACACTGATGGGGTTGATGGGGCCGCAGAAGTTGCTGGCGCTTATGGCGGCCCGCAGACAATGAGCCGCGCGCAAAACGCCGGGGTTCGCCCAAGCGTCGCGCTTGCCGACAATGATGCGCATACGTTTTTTGACGCAGTTGGCGGGCAGATCGTGACAGGGCCGACCCTTACGAACGTCAACGATTTTAGGGCAATCTTGATCTTTGGTGCGGCGTAAAACTTAATTTGCCGCATTCGCCAACTTATCGCCAAGGCCGTCCAGCATTTTCAGACATTGCGATAGCTGGTCAACGGCAATGAATTCGTCGGCTTTGTGGGCTTGTTCAATTGAACCCGGACCGCAAACGACAACATCCATTCCGAATGATTGGAATATGCCTGCCTCGGTTCCGAACGACACTACATCCGTCGAATTTGCACCCGTGAGTTCGGACACGATTTTAACCGCTTCGTTTTCATCGACGGGCATAAGCCCTGCGACTTCGCCAATGACTTCGGTGACAATCGAGGCATCGGGATGAACCCGGCGCATTGCGGGCAGAAGGTCTTCTTCGCAGTACGTTTTCAGGGCGTGCTTCACAAAGTCAGCGTCACTTGTTTGGATTGGGCGCATTTCCCAGTCAACACGGGCTTTGGGCGCGATGACGTTGTGAACATGCCCGCCATGAAGGGCGCCGACGTTTACGGTTGTCCAAGGCGGATCAAATGGGCTGGTGTCAGGGCCCATGTTCTTTAGCTGATCGCGCAGATCAAGGAGGCGAGCAACGTATTTTACGGCATATTCGATCGCGTTCACGCCAAGGTCAGGGGCGGAGCCATGCCCTTCAAGCCCTTGAAAGTGGGTGCTGTATTCATAGCACCCTTTATGGCCTTCGATGACCTGCATGCTTGTCGGCTCACCGATGATCGCAAGGGCGGGTTTGATGGATCGCGCGGCTAGGGTTTGTACAAGATTCCCCGCGCCAATGCAGCCTGTTTCCTCGTCATAGGTGAAGGCGAAGTGCAGGGGCCTGTCGTGCACTTTTTGGGCAATAATTGGCGCCATAGCAACCGTTGCGGCAATGAACCCTTTCATGTCGCAGGACCCGCGTCCGTAAATCATGCCTTTGTGTTCGACTGCTTCAAACGGATCGGTGGCCCAGTTTTGATCTGTCACAGGGACCACATCGGTGTGGCCAGATAAGACAATGCCACCATCGCACTGTGGGCCCAACGTAGCGAAAAGATTGGCTTTGCGACCCGTTGCATCAGAAAAAATATCAACATGCGCACCGCAGTCTTCCAACCGACCTGCGAGGTAGGCGATCATGTCGAGATTACTGTCTGCCGAAACCGTCGGAAAGGCGATGAGGTCCGACAGGATGCGCTTGGTTTCATCAATCATCGGGTCAGTTTTTCACAAAAAGTTTGCGGTCTATGTTGCAGAGGGTTTGCGCCGGACCGTTCTCTTGGATCAAGATTGTTTCCGTCGTTTCCAGCCCCCAACTGTCCATCCACAATGCTGGCATAAAGTGAAACGTCATGCCCGGCTGAAGAACGGTTTCATCCTCGGATCGGATCGAGGCGGTCCTTTCGCCCCAGTCTGGGGGGTAGCTTAGGCCAATTGAATATCCCATTCGGCCCGACCTTTCGATTCCATGCTTGGCCATGACGCCCATAAATGCGTTCGCGATATCGCATGTCCGATTGCCAGCGTGTGCCGCATCCAGACCCGCCGCAATCCCTTCGATCTGGGCGGCTTCAACCCGCTGCATTTCATCGGACGGCGTCCCTAGAAAGATCGTGCGACAAAGCGGGGCGTGATAGCGGCGGTAGCACCCTGATAGCTCAAAGAACGTGGCTTCGCCTTCCCGCATCGGTGCGCCGTCCCATGTTAGATGCGCGGCCGTGGCATCCAAGCCCGAGGGCGTCAGCGGCACGATCGCTGGATAATCCCCCCAATCATCGCCGACGCCCGTGATCCCAGCGTGGATGATGTCGGCAACAAGGTCGTTCTTGCGCACCCCCACATCGGCACGGTCCAGTGCTGTGGTCATGACCTTTTCAGAAATGCGGGCGGCTTTGCGGATGAAACCGATCTCTGCATCCGATTTGATCATCCGCTGCCAGTTCACCAATGCGGTCGCATCAATGAATGTCGCACCTGATAATTCGGCGGTCAAAACGGCATGAGCCTTGGCGGAGTAATAATAATTTTCCATCTCAACGCCGATGCGTGCCGCCGCCAATCCCAGCGCCTTTAGATGCTTGGCGAGGTCCTGCATCGGGTGGATATCGGTGGACTGCACGTAGTGGTCGCCGTAGCCGATGATATTTTCATGCTGCATCCAACAGGTGCGACGGCCACCCATCATGTCCATGTGGCGACCCCACCAGATTGGTTCGCCTGTCAGGGTCAGGATCACGCCTTGATGGACGTAGAATGACCACCCGTCATACCCCGTTAACCATGCTTGGTTTGACGGGTCCGTGACAAATATCGCGTCCAACCCTGCTGCCGCCATCGCGGTGCGGGTTTTCGCGATGCGGCGATCATATTCCGAAATTTCAAAGGCTGCGTTGTGGGGGGGCATTGCGGTTTCCTTTCAGCGGTTCAGCCCAAAATGGCTTCGACGGCTTGCACAGTCGCCGCGACCACTTGATCAGCCTCGGCGTGGGTCAGGCAGAACGGTGGCGCAAAGCCCAAGATGTCACCCTGTGGCATGGCCCGCGCGATGACGTTGTTTTGTTCAAGCAGCTTGGCCGAAATTTGCGGCCCGATCTTGTCGCCCGCATCATAAAAGGTGCGGCTGTCTTTATCGGCGACAAATTCGACCGCGCAGATCATACCTTCCCCACGCACATCGCCCACATGCGGATGGTCGCAAAGGGCAGTTTGCATTTGGGTGTTTAAGTACGCGCCAACGGTGCCCGCATTTTCAATCAATCCCAACTTGTCGATCAGGTTCAAGTTCGCAACGCCCGCAGCGGCCCCAATCGGGTGTGCGGAATAGGTCCAACCGTGGCCGATGGGCCCGTTTTCATCCGTGCCTTGTTCAAGAACCGCCCACATTTTTTCGGATACAATGGAGCCCGACAACGGCGCGTAGGCGGATGTCAGACCCTTGGCAATTGTGATCAGGTCAGGGCGCATCCCATAATGATCTGATCCGAACATTGAACCAAGCCGCCCGAAACCGGTCACAACTTCATCAGCAACCAGAAGAATGTCGTGCTTGTCCAGAACCGCTTGGATCGCGGGCCAGTACCCTGCAGGTGGTGGAACAATACCGCCCGTGCCCAGAACCGGCTCACCGATGAAGGCCGCGATGGTGTCGGCGCCTTCTTTGTGGATCATCTCTTCAAGGCTGGACACGCACTGGGCCACGAACTCTGCCTCGGTTTGCGTCATGTCATCACGGCGGAAATAGTAGGGCGCGTCGGTGTGAATGACTTGCGCCAAGGGAAGATCAAATTTCTTGTGAAACAGATCCAACCCCGTCAACGAGCCTGTCATCAAACCTGAGCCATGATAGCCACGCCAACGCGAGATGATTTTCTTCTTTTGCGGGCGCCCCAAGATATTGTTGTAGTACCAAATCAGCTTGATGTTGGTTTCGTTTGCATCCGACCCTGACAGTCCGAAATAGACCTTGGACATATGATCTGGCGCACGATCGAGAACCATTTTCGCAAGCGTGATTGAGGCTTCAGTGCCGTGGCCCACGTAGGAATGATAATACGCCAACTCTTTGGCTTGATCTGCAATTGCTTCGGCGATTTCTGGGCGGCCATAGCCGACGTTCACGCAGTACAGCCCCGCGAATGCGTCTAACATTCGGTTGCCGTCGCGATCCTCAATATGACAACCCGATCCGCCCGTAATCACGCGTTGGGCCACGTTCCCGCGGGCAAATTCGGCAAGATGGGTCGAGGGGTGAAAGAAGTTTTCACGATCCCATTGTTCAAGTTTGTCGTTGTGTAGCATGTCGTACCCTTTGGCTGTGACGGCGCGCCGCCTGATCATATTTGAAAGGAGCCAAATGCACGCTTCGACCAAATAGGGCCGACTTTGAGCAGACAGGCTCCGCTCACCCAAGCAGCAGCGCGCAATGCCTTTATTGCCAAGGTAGTGGTAGAATTGAACCACGCTTGATCGCCTGAAATCAACTGTATTTTCTGACGGAACCCATCAAAATTTCTCGCGGTGTAGGCGTGGTGCGTACCGTAAGGGTTTTCGCGGTCGACGGCAGGCAAAACCTAGCGAGGGCTTGGCCCATTTGAACGCGATTGGAGCGGGAACTGGCACGGGTTAC
>JAHBAO020000301.1 GCA_018500065.2 Octadecabacter sp.
CCGCCTGTGAACATCGAAAGAATACCACCGATACCCGCAGCCGCTTCATCCATAAACGCGCGAAGCTGGTCCGCGTCGATGCCCGGAACCGGAATATACGTGCCGATACGGTAAACAATGAGAAGACCGAGCGTGAAAAAGATGCGCTGGCGCAGTTCTTTGGCTTGGCCAAATGCGCTCCAGCTGGTGTTCGCGGCCATTTGCTCTGCTGCTGATGCCATTGAATAGGTGCCTATCTATAAAGGTCGGTCTGTTGTGCAAACGCCGCCAGCAAGGGTGACCAAGCGGCGGCGTCTAAGTCGATTAACGATGTAGTGGGCGTTGCCGCCCCTCACAAGGTGTTATTCTGTCGCTGCCGCAGCTGTGACTACCAGTTTACCACCAGCTTTTTCAACTGCTGCAACCGCACCAGCGGATGCGCCGGTGACTTCGATGGACACTTTCGCAGTGATTTCGCCCTTGGCGAGAACGCGGATACCGTCCAGCTTGCGGCGGATAAGGCCGGAAGCAACGAGTGTGTCTTCGGTGATGGACTTACCGTCGAGCTTCTTCTCATCGATGAACTTCTGGATCAGACCAAGGTTCACAACTGCAAATTTCTTACGGTTCGGCTTGGAAAAGCCGCGCTTTGGCAGACGTTGGTACAAAGGCATTTGACCGCCTTCATAGCCGCCAATAGCAACACCCGAGCGGGATTTCTGACCTTTGATACCACGGCCACCCATTTTACCGGTGCCGGAACCGGGGCCACGACCAACGCGCTTGCGTGGTTTCGTTGCACCGGGATTGTCGTGAAGTTCGTTTAGCTTAACCATGTCGCTGTCTCCTTGCCGGAAGACCTGACCCAGCGACGGGAAAGGCACGCGGCGTGTTTCGATTCTGTGGCGGGATATGTGGCCACTGGCGGCGTATAGACGGTGGCGAGGTTTGGGGCAAGGGGTGGATTAGATACATCCCAACGTCTTTAACGTTCGCGACAACTTTTCAGCAAGTTGGTCGCGGCCCGCCTGATTTGTTCCATCATACTCAATGCATCTGAGGTGCCTAAGGTCAAAGGGAACATCGTTTGTGATGTCTTGCGCGACAATTATGACATCTCGACCTAACGCGTGCGAGATTCCCGTTTCGTACATCACATTCGGATTCCGTCCAGATAGATCACATATTACGACACGAGCATCATCGATTGCATCGATAACATCATCGATATCGATAATGGGTTTGGTCCCATATATTTCATCTACACGTAACGAACGAAGCCCTCCCGCCAAGCATGCAGCCCGAATAGACGCATAGATATCATCAAATTGCGGGGCAAAAGGCATCATGCACGCAACCAATGTTGGGTCGATCTTAGTGGGCGATTTTACCTTGAAGATTTTGGGTTGATTTTCTGCAGTTGCAGTACGGGATTCCCGAAATAGGGTTTCATAAATATTGCCTGAACCGAACTGCCAACAGGTGTGATGCCAGTTCCACGCGGAGCTTAGCGCATGTTTGGTCTGAAATTATCCAACAATTCCGCCGGAAAAGAGTTTTCCTTGGAGGATGGCTGCACGTGAAACTCAACTTCTTTTGCCGTTAACGAAAAGTCACTTAGTCTCGCAAACTTTGCAGAGTCCTCACTCAATGGGCCACCTTCATTGATGATAATGGTCGGCATGCGCGCGAGGTTCTCAAAATCATCGACCGTATTCAGAACTGTGTCTTCGCCTTTGTAAACACGGCTACGAAGCAGTGATTGCCTACCTTCGACGCAATCTATTCCTTGAAGTAAATTGAACACGTAAAGTCCTTCTAAGTCGTACCATTAAATCGATCTTCTAAGCTAATTGCTGAATCAAGCCGATTCAACGTAAAGGCGCTACACACCCCGATCCGTCCGCACCTTGAACCCCTGCTCCCGCAGCGTGCCGACAATCGCTTCCACATGCCCCATGTCGCGCGCTTCGATCACCACATCCAACTCCGCCTGTTTCAGGGACACCGATTGCATCATGCGTTGGTGGATGACTTCGACGACGTTGGCGCCGGCCTCGCCGATGATGCGGCTGATCGTGGCGAGTTGCCCCGGTGTATCCCCGATCTCGAACGTTAGCCGAGTAATCCGCCCGTCGCGGACCAACCCGCGCAGGATAAGGGTGGATAGCAATCGGCTGTCGATGTTGCCGCCGCAGATCACCAGCCCAACTTTCTTGCCCGCATAAGCCGCAAGGTTGTTCTTGATCACGGCCAGCCCCGCCCCCGGTGCGCCTTCGGCGACCAGCTTCTCGGCAGAGAGCAAATCAAACACCGCGTCTTCAATCTCGGCCTCGCTCGCCACATCAATGCGGTCCACAAATTGCTTGATGATCTCGACATTGGCCGCGGCGGGGGCTTTCACGGCGATCCCTTCGGCGAGGGTCGCGCCCGCGAAGTGGGTGGGGGTCCCGTCGACCGCCGCTTTTACGGCATCAAATATCGCCGCCTGCGCGCCGATGATCTGAACATTAGGTTTCATCGACTTGGCAGCCACAGCCACACCCGCGACAAGCCCACCGCCGCCAACAGGGACAACGATCGCATCCAGATCAGGCTGATCTTCGAGCATTTCCAACGCTACGGTCCCCTGCCCCGCCGCCACAACCGGATCATCGAACGGATGAATGAATGTCAGCCCGTCTTTCGCCGCAAGGTCCAGCGTGAATTGCACCGAGTCATCAAAGCCAGTTCCATGCTGAACCACCGTCGCCCCGAAATCCTCAGTGCGTTTGACCTTATTGAACGGCGTGCCTTCGGGCATGACGATGGTGCTGGCAATCCCAAGACGCGTCGCG
>JAHBAO020000276.1 GCA_018500065.2 Octadecabacter sp.
CCAGTGATAAAGCGTTATGTTGCTGGCAACGTCGGGCTTCATGACGTCACCCTGGCAGGTCGCAGGCACAAGTTTTGCGAGCTAAGCAAAATCCTCAAAGGATTTTGGATTGAATTCCTTTAAGGACTTCAGATCGCCCTGTTTATTCGACTTCTTCAATGCGGATCGCAACAGGGTCACCGTGAACCACGGAGGTTTCGGTCATCGCTGCAAGCGCTTCATCCAATGCGGTGCGGGTTACTTTGTGCGTCACGATCAACACGGGCGCGGCAGTGTCTTGGTGACCGTATTGGCGCATCCGATCAATAGACACCCCTGCATCGCCCAATACGGCTGCGACCTTGGCTAACGCGCCGGGTTTGTCGACCAGTTGCATGCGCAGATAGTAGGGCGCAGGGACCGCGGCCTTGGCGGCGCGTGCTTTGCGCAATGTTGTGGCGGGCTGCCCAAACGTCGGCAGGCGAAGACCACGGGCAATGTCGATGATGTCGGACAAGACTGCTGAGGCTGTCGGGCCTTCGCCCGCGCCCGCACCGCGCAGCACGATTTGGCCAACGCTGTCACCCTCGATGACGACCATGTTTGTGCCGCCTTCAAGTTGACCGAGCGGGGATTGGTCTGGAACCAAACACGGTGACATGCGCTGTTCCAAACCACGGCCCGTCATTTGCGCCACGCCGAGCAACTTAATGCGGAAACCCATGTCGGCGGCTGCATCGATGTCTTCAAGGGTGATCGCTTGGATGCCTTCAAGCTCAACCGCGTCGAAATCCACCTGCGTTCCAAACGCGACAGAGGACAACAGCGCCAGTTTGTGGCCTGCATCAATGCCGCCCACGTCCAAATTAGGGTCCGCTTCGAGGTAGCCCAGCTTGTCGGCCTCATCAAACAGCGCATTATAGCCCTGACGGGTCGCCTGCATCTGGGTGAGGATATAGTTACAGGTCCCGTTCATCACGCCCATCACGCGGGTGATTTCATTGCCAGCAAGCCCTTCAGTCAACGCTTTCATCACAGGGATGCCGCCTGCAACCGCAGCCTCATAGCGGATAACTTTACCAGCGTTTTCAGCGGCTTCGGCCAGTTCTTGGCCGTGATGGGCAAGCATGGCCTTGTTGGCTGTGACCACGTCTTTGCCAGCCTCAATCGCGGCCTCAGTGGCGTCTTTGGCGGGGCCCTCGTCGCCGCCCATCAGTTCAACGAATACATCAACGTCGTCGCGTTTGGCCAACGCAACCGGATCGTCTTCCCAAGCGTAGTCCGCCAATGGAACGCCGCGGTCCTTGTTCTTGGAACGGGCAGACACCGCGGAAATGGTGATTTTGCGCCCCGTGCGGGCCGCAAGCAGGTCCGCTTGTTTGCGAATGATACGGACAACGCCCACACCAACGGTTCCGAGGCCAGCAATGCCGAGACGAAGGGGCCCCATTTCTTTAGGCGTTGTCATGAGGGAGTGTCCTTAGTTTAGATTTAGAGGGGTGTTAGCGCGTTGGTCGCGGGACTTCAACGGACGCCGCGCAACATGCGAGCACGGATGGCGGCTGGAATGACGGGGCCGCGAAGGCGCGCTGCACGGGCACGCAAATTCGCAAGGCGCGCATCAATATTCGTGTTGGCGATTTCTGCGGCGCTACTGCTTGCGTTTGCCTGCGCCAATAAGGGGGCAAGCGGCACCAGATCGGGGAAGGGCGCGTCAGCCTGTGCTTGGGACACGGTCCCGTCAAGCTCTGGAAATTCGGTACAAGCGGGCAGTGCTGCAAGCAGGGCAAAAAGGGCGAAAGCGAAGCGCATGTTTTGTGTCCATTTGGAGTTGCGCCGACCATAGATGCACGCGGCGTGGGCAGCAAGGAATGCTGTGCGTTTGGATGTGTCGGAGCCTCCGGCGGGGATATTTAAGAAACAAAGGCAAAGCCAAGAGGTGTCGGGTTATTTGCGGGTTTGTCGTGAACGAAACAGACGTGTCGGATGCGCGCGGTGAGGGTTTCCCAAACAGGAGACAGTTATGAAAGTTGGATTTATTGGACTTGGGTCCGTAGGCGGGAAACTGGCGGGGTCGGTGTTGCGCAATGGGTTTGATCTGGTTGTGCATGATTTGGATGCTGATGCGGTCGCCGGTTTTGTGGCGCGCGGCGCGCGGGATGGCGGATCGCCGGCGCAATTGATGGACGAGTGTGATGTGGTCATCACTTGCTTGCCGTCTCCAAAGGCCTGCGCTGCGGTGGTTGACGCGATGATGCCAAGCGTTTCTGAGGGAAAAATTTGGCTGGAAATGTCGACGACGGATGCGACTGAATTAAAGCGGCACGCGGATGCGGTAAAGGCGCGCGGCGGGTTCGCGGTGGATTGTCCGGTATCTGGGGGCTGCCACCGCGCTGATACGGGCAATATTTCGATTTTCGCAGGCTGTGATCGCGCAACGTTTGAGAAGGTATTGCCGCTGCTGACGACATTGGGGCGGCGGGTCTTGCACACGGGCGGCGTTGGAACGGCCAGCACGCTGAAGGTGATGACGAATTACTTGGCGACGGCGAATTTGCTGACGGTCTGTGAGGCGATGGTCACGATGAAGGCCGCCGGAATGGATTTGGCGACAACCTATGAGGCGATCAAGATTTCCAGCGGCACATCTTTTGTACATGAAACCGAGAGTCAGGTCATTCTGAACGGCAGCCGCGATATCGGATTTTCGATGGGGCTGGTGAAGAAGGACATCGGGCTGTTTCAGCAGATTGCCGAAGACAACGATGTGCCTTTGGAAATCAGCCCTATGATGGTGAAGATCTTTGAAGAAGGTATCGCGCGCTACGGGTTTGATGCGCAATCCGATGACATTATCAAGCGCCTCGAAGAAGCCACAGGGCTGGACATCACCGCGCCCGGGTTTCCCGCAGAGATGGTCGATGATGAGCCCGAAGAACCCGGATATGAAGTAACGCCGCCCCGCTAGGTGCTTTTCATAAGCGGCGCAGTTGGCTAGAGGAAAGCACGCAACAAGGGGCTAACATGCAAAACGCCAAAGAAGACGAAATCATCGCCACGCTTCAAGCGTCGGGATTGCGCAGGCTTTTTGCCTATGGCGCAGTCTTCTTTTTGGGGGCGATGTTGATTTTACTGGCGTTTGTGCAGCCGCCCGCGTTTGGCTGGCAGATTTTCTTGATCTTGCTGGGCGCAGGGGCACTTGTTGTTGCGGAACGGTTGCGGCGCGCGACAATGCTCGGGTTGGTTTTGACAGAACGAGAGCTGCGCGACACGTCTGGCCAGGTGTTGACGGAACTTAGCAATATCAGGTCGGTTGATCGCGGTGCGTTCGCGTTCAAACCCTCAAACGGCTTTGTTTTGCGTCTCCACCAAGCTGCCCCGCGTGTTTGGGCACCCGGGCTGTGGTGGCGATTTTCGACGCGTATTGGCGTTGGGGGCGTAACGGCATCTGGCCCGGCCAAGTATATGGCCGAACAGATTGCTTTGCGGATCGTTTCGTATCGTTAGGGCGAAGGGTTAAGCGCCGCCACCGACCGGACAAAGTTCGCTGCCATTTTGAACGCCGTTGTGATCGTAGCAGATCCCGTTTGGTGCAAAACGCGGGCGCGTGAAAATCGTGTTTTCGAAGGTAAAGCTGCCAAGACCGATGCTGAAGCTCGGCGCATAGTCGACCCAAGTTTGCACCAAGATCAGTGCTTCACCGCTCGGCATAACCGGAATTTCATTGTTCCCGCCCATCTGCCGCAAACCGCTGTTGTTGAGCGTTCCTGCGCCGCCTTTTTGACGGGACCAAACAACAAAGTATTCACCATTGTCGGTGCCATCAGCCGTATCATCCACATATTGAATGAGTGTTACACGCAATTTTGTCAGTGTTTCAGAATTGGTCAAGAAGCGGTGAACCCGCCACGCGTTGGTGATGTAGAGGTTGGTGATATAGTGATCTTCACGGCTTAGCGCATCAGAAATGGTATAGGCCGCCTTGAGGTTGATCGACTGGTTGCGGAACGCGTCAAAGAAGACGAACGTTGCAATGACTGCGGCAAACAGCGTCGGGAACATGATCATCGCTTCGACAACCATCGCGCCTTCTTCTTCGCGCCGGAAACGGCGGAATTTTGATTTGATGAATGTCAGCATTTATACAGGCTCCATCACATAGGCGGTCGTCGACACCAGTGGGTAGTGGCCGTCGCTGCGCATGCGAGACAAGAAATACCCCAAGCCGAATTCTGGCAACATAGGCGAGAACAAGCCGCAGGCGCGCACGATCATCATTTGGTTTGGCGTACCATTTGTATAGTTTCGAGGCGCTTGAGCTGGATTACTCAAGTTCGTGCAAGACGCGGTGCGCGGAATCTGGTTTGACGCGTTTGAACCTGTGTGGCGCAAGTCAATGTTCCGCATTTCCAAGCGCAAATTGACCATGCAATTGGGAATGATCCCCGCTGAATTGCAAATCATTGTTTTAACCTGTGTTTCCGTGAGAGGGACGCCTGTGTTCAGGCGCACTTCACGAACAGCCATATCCAAGCCGCGCTCAACCATAACATGGCGCGTCATGAGCAAGCCGAGTTCGAACCCGGACACCGGTATCAGCAAGAACGGCATGAAGATCAAAGCGAATTCTAACGATTCACTGCCGTCTTCGTCCTTGCGAAACAGGCGCAGGAAACGTGCCAGGGATTTGATTGCGAAAATCATTCCGGTATCCTTATTGCGTCAGTTTCAGGGAACGAATGTCAGATGCAATCGCTGAGAAGGCGTCAGAGATGTCTGTGCCGTTCACTTCAAAGTAGTGGCTTGGTGTACTTGCGCAGTCACGCAAGGATGCTTTACCGTAAGATGGCGCTTCGAATGCAATCGTGTAGATTACGATCCCTTGGTTGCGCGCGACTTCGCAGATGTCTGACAAGCGCTCATCGGCTTCCCAATATGAGACGATTCTCGTATCGAGCCCGATTTCGGCAAATTTCCATTCGTTGTATGAAATGTAGCCGTGGTTGTAGGCACGCCATAACCAGTCGCGGTCAATTTCGTTATAGACCCGCATGGCCAACATGTCATTCCAGCTGGCATTGAAGACGTTGTCGTCATACATCGTGCCAGTACCGACCCCTTCGAAATCAACAATCGCACCTGAATTGATGTAGTCGGCACGGTTGGCAAATCCACGCGGATAGCGCTGGCTACGGTTGTATGATCTTGCCTCGTCCCAATAAAAGTAGTCATCCCAGCGCGATGTGGTGTGTTCACCAGCATATTGGACGGATGTGCGGCTGTAATGAACGGCCTCAAGTGCCTTGAGCGTACCAGAACCAGATGGGGAACGATCAAACCAGATGTTTGACAGTTCCCACTTGAGTTCAGGGGCCATGTCATACTGGTAAGTGTTGTCTCCATCCGTCATCAAAACGATGATCTTTAGGATGTCAGATTGACCGAAGTTTTCAGGACGTGTCGATGCGATTGCAGGAACACCTGTGCCTGCCTGACCGGCAAGTCCGGAAATAATCGTGCGCGTGCTTGGGTCCAGAAGGGCCGCGCCCCACTTAACACCCATATCAATTGCCGTGTTGCCATATGGCGTCAGGGCATTAATTGCGTTGTGCAAGCCGGCCTCGTTTGTAGACAGTGGGACGATGGCGTTGTGATTGCCCACGTGACACCACGGATACTTAATCAGATTATCGCCGTACGAGGCGGAATTCGCGTCCTGGTACCAACCAATGTCAAAGTGCGAAACGTGCTCATATGTGGCCGTGAGATCCAGCGCAGTCGTGTCGAATTCGTCGTCATCAAACAACAAGCAAGCGGAATAGTCGTGGCTACGGTTAATGTTCAGGTACGGTTCAATCAGCGTGCCTGGGTTAACAACAGCAGAATACGGCACGATAGAGATCGTGATCAGGCCCTGCGGGGCGTTGGTGTTGTTGGCAAGAACAGTGGACACAAAATCGCGGGCAGCTGGGCGCAGGTTTTGAATACGGTTGTTTCTATTCATCGAACCGGACACGTCCAAGATAAGCGAAACTTCAACATCGGTAACACGCTCTTCGGCGGTCGCTTTGCCGGAAACGGTCAGGGATGAAAGTTCGGCTGTGAACGGCGAAGAAAAGATTGATGGCAGATCATAAAAGAACAATGGCATCTCTGCGTCCGCGACTGCGGTCACGACACGGTAGTTGATCCCTTGATCTACGGTACATGTGTCAAGGAACTGGGTCATGCCCGCTTTTTCAAAGTAGTCTTCACAAACACCGACAGGCGACATCACTTGGTCAAGATCGGCCGCTGCAAGGACAGCGCGGTCGAGCGTGCCTTGTAACTTCGCGCGCGTCGTTTCGAAACGCATGAGGTCGACGGCCATGCCGCCGAACCACAAGATTAAGACAAACATCATGATTGAGAAGATGATAATTGAACCATCTTCGTCTCGCCGCAACGTCCGCAACAGGCCCCTTGGGGATTTGTCTTCGGGCAGCATGTGTTTCATGTTCAGATTCATATTAACCTTCCCAGACCAAGCGTTGCAGATCAATTGCACACGGACTCAGCCTTTCTCTCGAAGGTGTTTAGA
>JAHBAO020000124.1 GCA_018500065.2 Octadecabacter sp.
CCCCCGTCGCACCATAGCTGACAGTGACAAGTTCGCCAAAGCTGCGGTTCGCGGTGCGGTACTGGTTCTTATAGAGCCACATATCCGGCGAAACGAGCCCAAGGTTGAGGTCTACAAACTGCCGCCCCCAAGTATAGCGCGCGCCCATGTCGTGGGTCTCGTAAGCATCGCTCACCTGAAAGGCATTCATACTGTCATTTGAGAAATAGAGCTCAAGCATCCGCTCTTTGGCCACAGCAGGCAGTGCGACCACAAGCGCCAAGCCAATCTGCATCACAATCTTACTCAGCATCTTATTCCCTCTTTTTCGCAATACGCTGATCTCAAGAAAAAGCCCCCCAGCCGAAACCGGGAGGCCTTGTGTTTACACCTTTGCGTAGCACTCTCTGGAGCAAGTGCTCCGTTAGGTGAGGGAGTTACGCAATCAAAATGTCGCCTGCTGCGGTCAACGCATCATCCAACGTCGCAACCAAAGTAAATGTATCTCCAGTGGCTTCATCACCACCAGCGTCGCCTGTTACTTCGTAAATTGCTGATGAGTTATTATCAGAGATAACCAACCAAGATGTTGCAGCGGTATCAGTAAGCGCCATAGCGGCATTTACTGCTGTAATCGCCGCTGCAGCGCTATCTGCAGCACCTGCGGCTTGGCCAAACAAGTAAAACACCTCTCCAGCAGCCCAAGCATCAGTAGCTGTGTCAGCATTTACGAGGGTACCAACTGTTTCAAACGCTGCAACGTTAATCTGATCGATGCCCGCTTCGTAGGATGTAATGGTATCAACACCGTTAAGCGTAGCAGTTGCAGCAAATATTACAGTATCTTCAACAGCATCCGATGCACCGAGTACAATCGTATCGGCTCCAGCACCGCCAGTAATCGTATCAGAACCGGCGCCACCGTCGATGTAGTCTGCGCCCGCTCCGCCTGTGATCACGTTGTCTTCTGCAGAACCAACGATGTAGTCGATACCACCAGAACCCGTGATATTTTCGATACCAGACACAGTGTCAACAACTGCAGCGTTTGTTGTCAGGTTCGCAGCATAGAGGTGTGTTGCTGTGCCAGACGCTACTGACGTTTGGTTACCTGACAAGAACTGTGTGCTGTTTCCAATCACGTCAGCTGAAGACACCGCTGTGGCACCCATGTTTACAATCATGCCAGTAGAAGCGTTTGCAGAACCTGTCTCAGTTGCGCCTGATGTGATCACAAGAGTATCAACGCCAGTTGCGCCGCCTTCGTAGGTATCAGCACCAAGATCGCCGTTAAACGTCTCAGCAGCCACACCACCTGTCATCGTATCAGCACCTGCTGAACCAACATAGTTCAACACGGCGGTTGACCCAGTTGAAAGCGTAATCCCAGAGGCATCAAGTGTGCCGCCAGTTGTGGTGATATCAACCGTCAGAGTGTCACCGTTCGCAGTCAATGCAAACGTCCCGTTGTTTGCAAGCTGTGCTGCCGAGATTACCGTTGCACCTGTTGCGTTGGTGATATTGATCACCTCAACGCCACTCAACGCAAAGTTTGTGTTATCTGAGAAGTCGATAGTCGCCGCACCAAGTGTGAGGGTATCTGTTCCCGCACCACCGACAAAAACGCCGTCGATATCTGCAGCCGTTTGCAGCTCGTCATTGCCGTCACCGCCTACAATCACAATCGCAGAGGTCGATGCCACCGCAAACGTATCGTTGCCAGCGCCGCCATCGAATGTCGATGTTGCCGCCGATGCCGTGACGGTAACGTTGTCGTTGCCTGCACCCGTCGCGAAGGTATGGACCGTAGTACCAGAGTTAGCTGTCAGAACATCGTTACCTGAACCGGTCGACATAGTTGTCGAGCTCGTTGTCGATGTCGCGGTGATGATACCAGTTGACGCTGTAGCTGACAGTGATCCCGCTGTGACAGTCCCCAAGCTCACATCTTCATCACCCGTGATCACCAGAGACTGAGCCGCGCCCAGAGTCGTAGATGTTGCGGTTAGATTTGCAATGCTTGCTTCGATTGATACTGTACCAGTATTGGTTGCACCTGCAGCAGCGTCAAACGCACCCAAGGTAATTGTACCTACCGCTGGAGAAATACCGTTATCGTCACCAGCAATGATCGCAAGGTTGCCGTCGGCACCTGTTTCATAATCGAAGTCAATACCAGTTTGGTCAATGGTGATTTCGTAGGTCTGGGAGCTACCAACAGTGATAATGTTTGCTGCGTTACCAGCTGTGTCATTGTTAAAGCCGAGGTCGACTTTCGTGACAGACCAGCCTGAACCGTCAAACGCACCAGCAGTACCAGCATTAAGGTCAAGTGTCGCAACACCAGTCACTGTTGCACCAGCAAAACTTGCTTCGTTGCCGCTCAAGTTAACGGTTTGAGAACCGGAGGCAGCATATGTAGTTGCCGCACCCGTGATGGCATAGGTTGCAGCAGCACCGTTTCCTGACAGATTGATTGTTTCAATCTGGTCTGTGCCAGCACCGTCTGACGCTGTCTGAACTGTGATTGAACCAGCCCCTGAAACAGTCAAAACATCCGTTGTTGCGTTTGTACCTTCAGCAGCGATCAAACCAGCAGCAGTAGAGGCATAGCTACCTGTGGTAATTGTCGCACCTGACGCGTCTACGTTACCAACAACGATACCTGTTGCGCTAATTGTAGTTTCCGCACCCGTTGTGGAAGCAATCGTCACGCCACCTGTGGCGTTATCAACGTCAATTGTGTTTGCTGCAGCAGCATTTACCGTAATCGCGCCCGTGAAACCAGCGGCTGTTGTAACCGATGTGGCGTTCGCGGCGTTGATTGTAAGGGCCTTTGCATCTTCTGTAGCGTTACCCAAGGCAGTCAGGGCAACAGTTGAAGCTGCGTTCGCAACATTCAATGTGCCTGCACCTGTCATCGCAATAGCACCTGTCGCAGTATCGCCGTTTACGGTGATGCCCGCTTGAGTGGCTTGCACAACTGTCAAAGAGCTTGTGTTTGCACCTGCAACAACAGTTTCAACACCACCAGCGCTTACGTTCTGGATGCTTACAGCTTTGTTACCGGTCAGCGTCGTTCCGCCAACAATAACATCTCCGCGAGTGACTGTCAGCGTATCGACGCCCGAGAACAAATCAGCGTTAACAGCGATAGCGCCGAGGTTGTTCAGCGTGATACCAACTGTTTCAATGTTTGTAACCGTGAGTGTCGCAGGAATTGCTGACGCGTCGACAATCGTGAGGGTGTCTGCATCGGTTGTGCTGGTGTCAATAACAGACTCGTTGGCCTGGATTGTTCCTGCCGCCGCCGTAAACACATCATTACCAGGCCCGCCGACCAGACTGTCGGTTGCACCTGTTGTGAATGCGCCGACGATTGGAGACACCAAAGCATCATAAGCCGTGATCAAAGCGTCCAGATCTGCGAAACCCGCGTCTGTAATTGCTTTCGTTTGAGCCGCGAGAGCTGCGTCGGCTGTTGCTTTTGCCGTCTCAGCAGTCGCCTGAGCAGCCTTAGCCGTGGCTGCGTCTGCTTCTGCAGCTGTCTTTGCTGCCTCAGCAGCCGTTTTTGCTGTCTCGGCAGCAGCTTGAGCCGCCTTGGCTGTTGCTGCATCCGCTTCAGCGGCCTTCTGAGCCGTCTCAGCAGCTTCCTTCGCCTTCACGGCTGCATCTTTGGCCGTTTCTGCCGCTACTGTCTTTGCCTTTTCAGCTGCTACTGCCGCCGCTTGGGCTGTTGCTGCAGTCGCTTTCGCTGCATCAACAGCCTTGTCAATGTCCGCTTGAGCAAATGGCGTAACATCTGCGCCACCACACGCCGTAAGTGACATTGCCATCAACGAAACACCCGAGCCTTTGAGGGCACGTTGGGCGTTCTTTGATTCCCAAAGTTTAACCATTTTGGACACTGCGGGATTGGTGTTGCTGGTAGCATTCAGC
>JAHBAO020000405.1 GCA_018500065.2 Octadecabacter sp.
CTCCAGTTGTTGAACTTAGAACCGCGTAATTGCGATCCTGATGCCAAAAGCAACGGAGGGGTCATCAAATGAGTTTCGCGGTGTTTCAGCCCCTCACATCGATGTGTAAGTCGCGTGATCAGAGGGTGGTGATTGCACCAATCGCAAGAAGATCACCTGTCGCCACACCTTCGGGTGAGCCGCCAATTGGTTCATCGGTCACCGCAAATGAACCCCCCATGAGACGCGTGCGCAGATCATCAGGCAGCGAGACTTCTGTAATCACGCCCTCATTGCTCAGGATGCCCAATGAAATCGCGTCGCCATCTTCAATAAGCCAGAGTTCGACGTCTCGATCTGCAATTCTGTCGCCTCTCTGCCATTCAACAAACAACGTATTGCTATCTTCGACATAGGCCGCCGCAATCACGATGCTCGTATCTTCAGCGACCATTTCTGCAACGTAGCTCGGAACGGGTGTTGCGGGCTGCATGTAATTGCCAAACTGCAATGCAAGAATCAGCACGAGGGCCGCAGCCCCTGCCCCGATAAAGGCAGGAAGAATGCCAAGCTTGTGCCAAATACGCTGCGCGCTTTCCGGATAGGCCTGCGCTGTAATCTGCGTGAACAAGCCCTTGGGCGGGGTCACCGGATCAATCGTTTCCACGAGCGTGCTGAAATGGATATCCCAATCTTCGACCAGACTGGCAAACCGCAGGTCCGTGCGGGCACGCCGTTGCGCCTGGGTCAGCGCGTCGCCGGACAGCAACCCAAGACTAAGCTCAGCGGCGAGAATATCGTCGCCGCCAAAGTCGTCCTCAGGGATGGTGTTCTCGTCGCTCATCGGCTCAGACAGTCTTTCAAACTTAATAGGCTGCGGCGCAGCCATGTTCGCATTGTATTTAGCGGCACGTCGAAACGCGCCGCGAGGTCGGCATACGTATCCCCGTCTAGATAGGCACCGCGAACTGCCGTTGCACGGTCGGGTTGTAGTTCGTCCAAACACGCATCGATTTGCGCACGCTCGGATGCTGCCACGGCGAGGTCTTCCGGCCCCATAGCGGGATCACTTGGTTCAGCAACCCCATCAAGGCCGCTGTCTGGTTTCATGCGCCGCAACCGATCAATCGCGCGGTTACGTGCAATCGTCGCGAGCCAACTGATCGGGCTGGCACGCCCCGTCGCAAAAGTTTGCGCCCCACCCTGCCAAAGACGCAAGTAAACTTCTTGCAATACGTCCTCGGAAGCGGCGCGGTCCTTCAAGACACGCAGGATAATGCCAAAGAGTTTCGCACTCGTTGCAGTATACAACCCTTCGAACGCCGCGCGGTCATTCAGCGCGACCCGATGGATCATATCCTCAATATCTTGGCGTGTGGTCATTTGGCGGACGTCCCCTCATCACGCAGCATGACATAATGAACTCCAATTACAAGCAGACCGAATGGCCCTTCCCCTTGCGGCGTGCCGCGATATGTTGCATCCAAATCGCAAAGCGAGCACGCACATTTTGATAAATTAAGGGCACCGACATGGCCGAAGAAAACCTTGACCCAAATATGAAGCCAACCGAAGAGATTTCAGTCCGTGAAATGTTCGGCATTGATACCGACATGAAGGTCAAAGGCTTTCCAAAAGGTGCGGGTGACCGCGTTCCTGAAATTGACCCGACGTACAAATTTGACCCCGACACCACGATGGCGATTTTGGCAGGCTTTGGCTACAACCGCCGCGTCATGGTGCAGGGCTACCACGGGACAGGTAAGTCCACCCACATCGAACAAGTCGGCGCACGTCTGAACTGGCCAACTGTGCGCGTGAACTTGGACAGCCACATCAGCCGGATTGATTTGATCGGTAAAGACGCGATCAAACTGCGTGACGGCGTGCAAGTTACCGAATTCCACGAGGGCATCCTGCCGTGGGCGCTGCGCAACCCTGTGGCGATCGTGTTTGATGAATACGATGCGGGCCGCGCGGACGTTATGTTCGTGATCCAGCGCGTTCTTGAGGCCGATGGTAAACTGACGCTGATGGACCAGAACGAAATCATCACCCCGAACCCGAACTTCCGCCTGTTCGCGACCGCCAACACAGTTGGCCTTGGCGATACCACGGGCCTCTATCACGGCACACAGCAGATCAACCAAGCGCAGATGGACCGTTGGTCCTTGGTCGCGACGTTGAACTACCTGTCCCATGATGCGGAAACCAACATCATCCTGTCCAAAGCGCCGACATTCAACACCGACAAAGGCCGCAAGACGATTTCCCAGATGGTGACCGTCGCAGACCTGACACGCACAGCGTTCATGAATGGTGATCTGTCGACAGTTATGTCTCCACGCACCGTCATCGCATGGGCCGAAAACGCGCGCATTTTCCAAGATGTCGGCTACGCATTCCGCCTGAGCTTTCTTAACAAATGTGACGAGCTGGAGCGCCAGACGGTTGCCGAATTCTACCAGCGTTGCTTTGACGAAGAATTGCCGGAAAGCGCAGCAAGCTTGAGCTTGGGATGAACGGCATCAGCGCGTCCTTAGCCATTTTCGCCTGTGGTGTCGCAAATACAGGTGGTGTGGCTGCGCAGGAAGTACAGCTGGGCTATAAAGACCGTATTGTGATGTGCCCCAGCGGGAAAAACTAAATGAACAAACCAACCGACAACCCTGCTGATCCGTTCAAAAAGGCGCTTGCCGAGGCCACGAAGGTCATGGCGGATGATCCTGAACTGGCGGTGACGTTTACTGTGGACCCTCCGGGCGCGACGCAAGAAACCGTGCGCTTGCCGCAGGTGTCCCGCCGCATGACACGCGAGGAAGTCTTAATCGCGCGTGGCACGGCGGATGCCTTTGCGCTGCGCCACAAATACCATGACGCCAAAGTGTCCGCGAAATACATGCCGCAAGGCCAGATGGCGCAGGACCTTTACAGCGCGATGGAAAACGCCCGGGTTGAAGCCGTGGGCGCACGTCATATGCCGGGCACGGCGGGTAATATCGACGCCAAGATCGGCAACGAAGCGATCCGCAAAGGGTATGACCAGATCAAGGCCGCGTCCGAGGCTCCGCTGGCCACCGCAGCTGGCTACCTGATCCGCCACCTTGCCACAGGGCGAGATATGCCGCGTGGTGCTGAGAACGTGATGGAGCTGTGGCGCGGATTTATTGAAGATTCCGCAGGTGGAACCCTCGATGACCTGCAAGACACGCTGGAAAACCAAGCGGCGTTTGCCAAATTTGCCCGTCAGGTGATTTCGGATTTGGGCTACGGCGATCAATTGGGCGATGACCCGGACGACACCGGCGAAGAAGACCAAGACGCAGACGAGGGTGGCGAGGAAGAACAAGAACCCGACAGCACCGGTCAGGACGACGGCGACGAAGACGAGACTGAGGGCACGCCCGAGCAATCCCAAGAAGAACAGCAGGACTCAGCTGAAGCGCAGGTCAGCATGGATGACAGTGCTGAATCCGAGATGGCCGAAGAAGCCGACATGCCCGAGGGCGAGGCCCCGATGGAGCCCCCCGCCCCGCAGCCCGTGTCAGACGCCGACCCCAACTACATCGTCTATTCCACCGATCACGACGAAGAAATCGGAGCGGAAGATTTGGCGGAACCGGCTGAGTTGGAGCGCCTGCGTGCTTACCTCGACCAGCAGCTTGAGCCGCTAAAGGGCGCGGTGTCACGGCTGGCCAACAAACTACAACGCCGCCTACAGGCGCAACAAAACCGGTCTTGGTCGTTTGACCAAGAAGAAGGCATTCTAGACGCGGGTCGTTTGGCGCGGGTTGTGGCCAACCCGACGACGCCGCTGTCTTTCAAGGTCGAGCAAGACACCGAGTTCCGCGATACCTGTGTGACGCTCTTGCTGGATAATTCCGGCTCCATGCGCGGCCGCCCGATTTCCATTGCAGCGATCTGTGCGGATGTTTTGGCGCGCACCCTTGAGCGTTGTTCGGTGAAGGTCGAAATCTTGGGCTTCACAACCAAGGCTTGGAAGGGCGGATTGTCGCGCGAGGAATGGCTGGCCGAAGGTCGCCCGCAACAACCGGGTCGTTTGAACGATTTACGCCACATCATCTACAAACGCGCCGACGCGCCGTGGCGCCGTAGCCGCGACAATCTCGGCCTGATGATGAAAGAAGGCCTGCTGAAAGAAAACATCGACGGCGAAGCGCTGGAATGGGCGCACCGCCGTATTGTGGCCCGCCAAGAAGCCCGCAAAGTGTTGATGGTGATTTCCGATGGCGCGCCGGTAGACGATTCAACTTTGTCCGTTAACCCCGCGAATTACTTGGAAAAACACCTGCGCGACGTGATCGCGATGGTCGAGAAACGCAAAGCGGTAGAACTGATCGCGATTGGCATTGGCCATGATGTGACGCGCTATTACGACAAGGCCGTTACGATCACCGATGTCGAACAGCTCGCGGGGGCGATGACAGAACAACTCGCCAGCCTGTTTGACAGTGACCCACGTAAACGCGCCCGGGTTTTGGGGATGCGCAAAGCAGGTTAGCCGGATCGTTCGGGGCAACATCGGATTTGAGTTTATTTGCCAAGATGAAGGATGAAGCGATGTTCCAGACATTTGAGGTGTCCTCGAGCCCTGAAACAGGACCAGCGCGCCTGAAAGCGCTGCGCGCCGAGATGAAAACGCGAAAGCTGGACGGGTTTCTAATCCCCCGCGCGGACAGGTTCCAAGGTGAATATGTAGCGCCCTGTGATGAGCGATTGGCGTGGTTGACGGGGTTTACGGGATCGGCGGGCTTTGCCTGTGTTTTGAACGACAAGGCGGGCGTTTTCATCGACGGGCGCTACCGCGTGCAAGTGCGTGATCAAGTGGCGGATGTGTTCACCCCCGTGCACTGGCCTGAAGTTCAATTAGGTGATTGGTTGTGTGAAAACCTGCCCAAACGAAGCGTGTTGGGCTATGATCCTTGGCTGCACACGGTGGCGCAAATTCGCGAGCTGACCAAAGCACTGGCTGCGTCATGTATTGAACTGCGCCCTGTCGGCAATCTGATTGATGCGATCTGGACGGACCGCCCTGCTCCGCCGTGTAATCCAATTCGGATCCATCCGGATCAATTGAGCGGTGAAATGTTTGACAGTAAATGCGCGCGATTGGCTGCGGCACTTGAGAAAAACGGACTGCGGAATGCCTTTATCGCGCTGCCAGACTCGACTTGCTGGTTGCTGAACATTCGTGGCAGCGACATTGCCCGAAATCCGGTCGTGCAGGCCTATGCTATTTTGGATTGGACCGATCAAGTGCATCTGTTCACAGACGCAGTGATTGATGATGCTGTCCGCGCCCATTGGGACGATGAGACCAAAGATAGAATTATCGACTCGGTCGAGATTCATCCGCTGGACGGGTTGGACAGCTTTATCGCAAAGGCCGAAGGCAGTACCTACCAGATTGATCCCGCATCGACGCCGCAGGCTGTCTTGTCGATGTTTGAAGCGCGAAAAGCCGAGGATGTCAGCCTGAAAATTGAAGAAGACCAAGATCCCTGCATTCTGCCCAAGGCGCGCAAAAATGCTGTTGAAGTTGCAGGCAGCCGTGCCGCGCATCTGCGCGACGGGGCGGCGATGGTGCGGTTTCTTGCGTGGCTGGACGCTGAGGCGCCCAAGGGCGGGCTGACGGAGATTGATGTTGTGACTGCCCTTGAAGGGTTTCGCCGCGAAACCAATGCCTTGCAAGATATTTCGTTTGAGACGATTAGCGGTGCGGGCCCCAATGGGGCCATCGTGCACTACCGCGTCAACGAGGACACCAACCGCCCTGTTAAGACGGGCGAATTGCTGTTGGTCGACAGTGGCGGGCAGTATCTTGATGGCACGACAGATATCACGCGCACGATTGCTATTGGCGAGGTCGGTTTGGCCGAAAAGACCTGCTTCACCCGCGTGCTGCAAGGCATGATCGCTATCAGCCGCGTGCGGTTCCCCAAAGGTGTCGCAGGGTCTGATTTGGACGCGCTTGCGCGGTATCCGCTGTGGTTGGCCGGGCAGGATTATGACCACGGAACGGGCCACGGTGTTGGGTCTTATCTTTGCGTGCACGAAGGGCCGCAAGGCCTTTCGCGCAAGGCGAAAACCCCTCTTGAAGTCGGCATGATCCTGTCCAACGAACCCGGGTACTACCGCGAAGGCGCCTTCGGCATTCGCATTGAAAACCTGATTGTCGTTCGCACAGCAGATGCCGTATCGGGAGGCGATGCACGTGACATGTTGGATTTCGAAACGCTGACCTATGTGCCGCTTGATCGCCGCTTGATAGATGCGACACTTTTGTCGGATGACGAACGCGCATGGATTGATCAGTATCATTCTGCTACGTTGCAAAAAATTGGCCCACATGTGGACGGATGGGCGTTTGATTGGCTTACAGCTGCCTGCGCACCCCTTTCGTCGTAACATCGCAATACCGAGCGCACGGGCCAGCATCCCTGATCATGAAGATCACGGAACCACTGCCTTTTGGGGGGGACGAAACGAATGTCTGATCATATCAAAATAAAAGCCGCGTCTGGGACTTGGGTTGTACGTGCTGCTGGCGCTGTTCTGGGTGAAAGCAATAAGGCCTTGGAACTTATTGAAGGTGCCTACCCTGAAGTTATCTACTTTCCGCGCGAAGACATCTCGATGGCGTTCTTTGACAAATCCGAGACGACATCAAGCTGCCCTCATAAGGGCGCTGCGACCTATTATAATCTGGAAGCCAAAAGCGGCACCTTCGCGGATGCGGCTTGGTCCTATGAAACGCCCATTAATGGCGTGTCGCAGATTGCAGGTTACCTTGCCTTTGATCCGGCTAAGGTCGCTGTCGAAAAGCTTTAAGAGTGTTCTTCGGCTGCGGTTGCAGCCAATGCACGGTTGAACGCGCGAAGGGCATCCACCTGAAACAACGCTCCGCGAATCTCGGGTGGGCCATCACCATTGGCGGGGGCAACAACAGGAATGAAGTTTGACCCTGTGGCCTCAAGAATGGGCATGGCTTGATCTAAGGTCTTGTCATCAAACACATATGTCCCCTCCAAGATCAACGTAGCACAGGCTTCAGGGTCCGCCGCTTTCGGATGATCAACGCCGCGCATCACGCTTGCGACTTTGAAGGTCCCCAACAAATAGGCTTGTGGCCCTGCCGCCAAATGCACATCGCGCCGTTCTAGCTGCGTCAGGAAGAAACTGCGGTGCACCAGTTTTGACGCCAGCGCCGAGGACAACGAGACCGACACCATCACCGCGATGCCTGTTTGCCAGTCACCCGTTAATTCAAACACGATCAGCGTCGTTGAGATCGGCGCGCCCAACACGGCCGCCGTGACGGCGCCCATGCCGGCGAGTGCGTAAAGCGTTCCTTCTCCTGACACGTCTGGGAAAATCCCTGTCGCGACAACACCGAAGGCCAAGCCAGTTAGCGCACCGACCATCAAGGACGGCGAAAACACCCCGCCGCCCATGCGACCTGCCATTGTGATGGCAACGGCGACGATCTTGATGAATACAAACACCACGGCCTCGTGCATGACCAAGCGGCCCGTCAGCGCGTCCGATGTGGTCTCATAACCAACGCCGATGATGTGCGGATAATAGATCGCCAAAGCGCCCAGCAATGTACCTGCAACCATCGGGCGCAAGTAGCGCGGCATGCCAAGGCGGGCTTGCAAGTTTGATGCAAAATTGTCTGCCCAAAAGATGGACCGCATCAAGACGACTGCAATCAAACCACACAGCAACCCGAGGATCAGGAACGCCGGGAGTTCGACGTAAAAGGCCAGCACGTTCTGGTTCGGGATCAGGAATTCGGTAACATCGCCGTACACAAGGCGGTTGATCACCGTTCCTGCGACAGACGCGATAACAATGGGGGCAAAGGCATGCACCGCGAAGTGGCGCAACACGACCTCAAGCGCGAAAAGCGCGCCAGCGATCGGGGCATTAAAACTGGCGGACACGGCCGCTGCAACGGCACAGCCCATCAGGTCACGCCCTGTAATCCCGTCTGCACGGATCAGGCGGCTTACATAGGTCGACACAACAGACGCCAAATGAACCACCGGCCCTTCTCGACCGGTTGAGCCACCTGTGGACAGCGTGATGAAAGACGCAAGCGTCGAAGCGAGGCCTTTGCGTCGCTCGACCCGACCGTCATAAAGCGCAGCCCCTTCGATCACATCCGCAACAGAGCGCACCCGCCCGTCATCGGTGAAGCGATCCAAGATCAGCCCAACCAGTAAACCGCCCGCCATCGGGATCAGCAGAATCCACCACCAATCAAGGCGCGCCGCATCGGTGCGCAAGTTGGCAATGTCATCCGTACGGTACAGCCAGGCTTGCAGGCTTTCGATCCCGAAGCGAAACCCGATGGCCGCCAGGCTTGCGGCGATACCGACCAACAACGCGATGAACCAGAACTGAACCTGTGACGGGCCGCGATCTCGGATCACGTTCCACATGTCGCGCGCGGCTTGAAGGGCATCATCAACCCCTTGCCGTATCGCTGACTTTTGCGGCTCCGCCATATCTTTCCCCTGCTGCACGTCTGGCCCCGAACAAAGGAACCGCCTAGTCTATAGCCACGCCAATGCAGGAGAATTCCATGTCCATCGACGCCGCCATTCGTGCGCTTTCCACAGTGTTAGGCGATAGGTTGTCGCTGTCCAAGTCCGATTTGGCCGCACATGGACAATCAGAGACCCACTTTGATGCAATCCCACCAGATGCGGTGGCCTATCCGACATCTACAGATGAGGTATCGCAAATCATGGCGATCTGTTCTGAACACCACTGTCCCGTGGTCGGATTTGGTGCTGGCACGTCCTTGGAAGGGCATACTTTGGCAATCCAAGGCGGCATCGCACTGGATTTCCGCGATATGGCACAGGTGCTTGAGGTCAACAACGAGGACATGACGGTGCGCGTTCAACCCGGCATCACGCGTGAAGCGCTGAACCAAGAACTGCGCGCAACAGGGCTGTTCTTCCCCGTTGATCCGGGCGCAAACGCGTCGCTTGGCGGCATGGCATCCACCCGTGCGCGTGGCACAACGGCGGTGCGCTACGGCACGATGCGCGACAATGTTATGGCGCTTGAAGTGGTGCTGGCAGATGGGCGCATCATTCGCACGGGGTCCGGTGCGCGCAAATCCAGCGCAGGGTATGATTTGACGGCATTGCTGGTCGGGTCTGAAGGGACTTTGGGATTGATCACCGAACTCACCCTGAAACTACAGGGCCAGCCCGAAGCCACCGCCGCCGCCACCTGCGCCTTTGGCACAATCGACGAAGCGGTTCAGAC
>JAHBAO020000172.1 GCA_018500065.2 Octadecabacter sp.
GATGGACGCCGAGACGGGTAGTTCTTCGTCCAGCTCAGCGCGTTCGATTTTGGCGAGGTGGCTGATGGTCTGGATCGTGTGCTCGTCCACTGTGTAGTGGTGATACATATTGAACTGCATCATCGCGACGATGGCTTCGAATTCGGGAATGAATGCGCCCAAAACGCCCAGTTCGTTCATCCGCCGCAACGCGCGTTCCGGATTGCCGTGCTTAAGCATCAGATCAAGGAAAATACGCTGGGCTTCTTTGTTGTTGCGCACGTCGTCATCGATCAAATACAGGTTGGCTTTGATCAGACGCATTGCATCGGAATGGATCAAAGTGCCGGTCCGAAGCGCCTCTTCAAAGATACGCAGCAGGTTAAGCTTGTCTTTCAGGAACGCCTCTGGTTCCGCGACAGTCAGGCGGTTTTGTTTGATCGCGTAAGGGGCTTTTGTCTTTTTGGTGCGGTTGAACAGGCGCAGCAACATGGGCTCCGCTTTCAACATGGCCTCTTCCTGCGCAACGAGGAAAATCCGGGTCAGTTCGCCCACATCGGTGGCGAACCGAAAATAGTCCTGCATAAAGTGTTCAACGGCACGACGCCCGCCACGGTCTTTGTAATGCATGCGGTCCGCGACCTCGACTTGCATGTCGAACGTCAGCTGGTCGGTGGCGCGCCCTGTCAGCAAATGAAGATGGCAGCGCACGGCCCATAAAAACTCGTGCGCAGCTTTGAATTCTTCATATTCATCTTGTGTAAAGACCTTGAACTTCACCAATTCGGACGCGTCTTTTACCCCGTGAATGTATTTGCCGATCCAATAGAGCGACTGCAAATCGCGCAAGCCGCCTTTGCCTTCTTTCACATTCGGCTCAACCATATAGCGCTGGCCACCTTGTTTGCGGTGACGTTCTTCGCGTTCCGCAAGCTTGGCTTCGATGAATTCTGGAATCGTCGACGCGAACAGTTCGGTGCGCAGACGCTCGGTCAGCTCCTCCGCGAGGGCTGCGTCTCCGACGAGAAAACGTTCTTCCACAAGGCTGGTGCGGATGGTGTAATCTTCGCGGGCAAGGCGCAGGCAGTCTTTGACGGTACGGCTGGCATGACCGACCTTCAGCTTTAGATCCCACAGGATATAGAGCATGGATTCGATCAGGCTCTCTGACCACGGCGTCAGCTTGTAGGGCGCGAGAAACAGCAGGTCGACGTCAGAATGGGGTGCCATTTCACCACGACCGGATCCACCAACGGCGATCAGCGCAAGACGCTCTGCCTCCGTGGGGTTGGGTAGGGGATGCAAGTGCGTCTGCGCCAGCACAAAGATTTCAATGACAATCGCATCGGTCAGCCAAGCGTAGGCCTGTGTGGTTGGAACGGATTCAAAAGGCGAGGCAATAAACGCCTCCGCTATCCGCGCGCGTCCTAACTGAAGTGCATCCTTCAGGATTGGGACAACAGCCTTGCGGCGCTCACCCCCACCTGTGCCACAGGCCGCAATCGCATCATTGATAGATGCACGCAAAGCGCCGCGGTCAAGAATATCTTCCGCGGCGCAAATCAGGTCCTCAGGGACCGACAGTTGGTTAGGATCAAATGTCAGATCAGGATCCACCGCGCCCAAAAGATTGCGGTGCCGGGTCAACAATCGAAACTTGGTTGTTCACGATCCGCGCAACAGCAAGCGCACGTTGGTTGGACCCATCTGCGCGCAAGCGGAAGATACCCGTCGCGCCAGCAAAGCCAGACGCACGGGTCAGAGACTCTGCAGCTAGTGCATTGCGGTTACCTGTTGCTGCCAACGCGCCAATCGCGGCAATGCCGTCATAAGCGATGCTGGCCAGCGGGTGTGGCGCGGCGCCATATGTTGCCTCATAGCGGTTACGGAATGCGGCTTCACGGCCGGCATTCGCCATCGCAAACAACCCGCCCTGCATCCCCGGAAGCGCCGCTACCTGTGGCGCTGCGTCCCAACGGCTGAGGCCAACAAGCGGCGTATTTGCTGGGTCAAGACCCTGATCATCCAAGGATGTCGCAAGGATTGGCAGGCCACCCGCAACGTTGTCCGTCACGAACACCGCCTGCGCGCCGCTCGCGTTTGTTGCCGCTGCAATGGCTGGCGCGCGGGCAAAAATACCTTCTTGGCTGAACGGGTAAGCCTCAACACCGGACACGGTGCCACCCGCCGCACGGATGGAGGTTGAAATCGCGTCGCGGCCAACAGCACCTGCCAGATCGTCTTGATGAACAATCATGAACTGACTGATGCCTTGGGTTCCGGCGTAGCTGACCAAACGGTCAGAAATGTTACTGAATGTGTTCCCAAGAACAAAGACATTGCCGCCTGCGACCGCGGGATTGTTCGAAAACGCCAAGACGTTCACGTTTGCAGGTGCTACGGTTACACCAACCGCATTCGCGCACGTCGCATCCAGTGGTCCGAGGATGATTTTTGCGCCATCTGCCATTGCCGCTGCTGCCATCTGGCTCGCTTGACCGGGGTCACGGGCCGTATTGTAAACGCGCAGATCAATTTCCACCCCGTTGAGGTCCGCAATCGCCAAACGTGCTGCATTTTCAATGCTGGCCGCAATCGCGCTGGCTTCGGCTTGCCCGGTGCCGCCGGGCACGAGCAGCGCGACCTGAACAGGTGCGTCAGGGTCGATTTGTTGACCGGAGGTCCCCCCAGCACCAGGAATGGCGAGGTCACACGCTGTCATGAACGCTAAAGCGGTAAAGGCAAAAATACGGGCCGCAATCGGGCGAATGGCGGCAGGGTGGCTGGGCAAACGGGCTGACATGGACTATCTCACTTCCTCTTGGCGGCGGGCAACGTGCCGCACCATCTTGACGTGTATCATAAAGCGCGCATCCTGAGGGTCTAGGTATGAATCATCGCACAGTTCCCCTATCGGCCGGACTTTACTTATGCGCCGTGCCAATCGGCAACGCGCGCGACATAACACTGCGCACGCTGGATATTCTGGCAAGCGCCGATGTAATTGCTGCCGAGGATACGCGCAGCACGCGTAAGTTGATGGAAATTCATGGAATTTCAGCGGGCAAGCGTCCGATGGTGGCCTATCACGACCATTCGCAAGCTGTCGTTCGTGACCGGTTGCTTGCGGCTGTACGGGACGGAAAATCGGTTGCCTATGTTTCTGAGGCCGGCACGCCACTTGTTGCCGATCCGGGCTATAAACTGGCCGCAGATATGCGCGAGGCAGACTTGCCACTGACGACAGCCCCAGGTGCGTCCGCGGTGTTGGCGGCCCTCACGGTGTCGGGCCTTCCGAGTGACGCGTTTCACTTTGCGGGTTTCTTATCCAACAGTTCTGGCGCACGCCGCACCGCGCTCGAGGGGCTGAAAGATTTGCAGGCGACCGTGGTTCTTTATGAATCCCCAAAGCGGATTCACGCAATGTTAAATGATTTGCGCGATGTATTGGGGGACGCTCGGAAAGTCGTGATCTGTCGGGAACTGACGAAGAAGTTTGAAGAGGTATTAACGGGTACGCCTTCCGAGTTGCTGGAACAGCTGGATGGGCGCACAC
>JAHBAO020000304.1 GCA_018500065.2 Octadecabacter sp.
CTGACCGGCGTCCTAACGGCTATCGTCAACGGCCATAAACAAAAGGACATTGACCAGCTGCTACCGTGGAACTTCAAAGGCTGAAGCAACGCTTACCGTCAACCAAATGTCGGCGCTTCTTTGCAGGCATGGGCGGCACATTCCATTCCTAGCGTGACGTGGTGTAAGGTCAGGCGCGCCTTGATCTGTGTATCGCAGGCATGACAGACCACGCGTACGAGCGCTGTGCCGTGTTAGAAGCTTTCGGGGACCATGACGACTTTTAGGGTCCGCACTAACTACTCCGTAGAGGTTACGATCACTTCAACGCGACGGTTTGCCTCGCGGCCTTCCTCGGTCAGGTTTGTCGCCACCGGCGAAAGATACCCCATACCTTCCGCTTCCAGCTGACGGCGTGGGATGTCGTAGGTGGTAACAAGTCGCTCCAACACCGACCCCGCGCGACGTTTCGAAAGCGCTATGTTCCCATCAAGCGAGCCTACAGCATCTGTGTGACCCACCAGCGCAACTGTGCGTTCAGGGTTCGCAAGAAGATACGCTGCAAGGTCATCGAGCGTTTCGAATGTGGCATCGCCAAGTTGTGCAGAGCCCGTTTGAAACGCAAGGTCAGACAGCACAAAATACCCGATTGTCTCGAGTGTCTGCGCCAGATCACCCGTGATTGTCGGCGTGGAAATGGCACGCGCGGCGGGTGCGTCCGCGCGGGCAACGGGGCCTGAACCTGCGGCACCAACTCGCACAACCTGCACAAACCCAGCGGACGACGACCTGCTTGCCAGAATGCTCAGCAATTCAGTGTCGCCATCAACGACCCGTTGGGTCGCGACAAAACGATAATCACCGAGGTCAACATGCATGGCCGGCGCAGGCAGAACGGCCGTTGCGAACCGAAAGTCAAAGCCACCGCAGTCGTCATCGGTGCATGCAAACAAGATCTCAAAACCAGCGTCTGCCAACTGGTTCGTCAATGGCTGCAAAAGCTGCAAAGTCGTCAAGCCCGTCGCTTCAACGCGCCAAGCTTGCTGTCTCATCTCGCCGGTACCAGTTAAAATCGGCAATCCCTCTGGCGTCCAGGGACCGACCGGCATGGCATAGCTGTCCAATCCTGCCACGTCTTCCACCGTGAGTCTGGCATTATTGGGCATGTCCAGCGTGATAGCCGCGGCCTGACCCGCGCAAAACGTAGCGACAAACAGGAAGGTGCAATATCGGGTCATCGGCTTTGTGAATGGTACTCATCGTTTGGGCGCATGTTCGTGGCGGAAGCCATACGGTTTGTCATATTGAAGAATCCGACCACAGAAATGATGTCCCAGATGTCGCGGTCGCTGAACTCGACATCACGCAAAGATTGGCGGTCTGCTTCGCTTGTTCCTGCACTGGCCTTGGTCACCTTTTCCGCAAAAGTAAGCATCGCCGTTTGTCGCGCATCAAGGTCCGCCACGCGCCAGTTCATCACCAACATCTCCCCCAGCTTTGGGTCGCCCGACAACGCACGTACCGCTTGGCCGTGCGCAGTAAGGCAGTAAAAACACTTGTTGATGGACGACACGACCACCGCGATCATCTCGCGTTCTAGTTTGGACAGGCCCGAATCTGCCAGCATCAGATCGTTATACATCGCCGAAAACGCGTCGAGCTTGGCAGGGTCAAACGCATAGGCCCGCAAGACATTCGGCACAAAACCCAGCTTATCGTCACAAACGCTAAAATACTTCGCGATGTGTTCCGGCAGCGGGTCCGCTTGCGGTAAATTAAGGGCAGTTGGCAAATCTTGTTTCATCTAAGCCTCCGGTTTGATGCGGTAGTGGTATCCTCCCACGGGCGTCATCCCGAGGGAAGTGTAGAGCGCATTTGCGCCAACATTGGCACGCGTCACCAGTAACGCAACAGTGTCCGCACCTTGGTCTTTGGCCCAGAACGACATCGCCGTAAGCATGTGACGCCCCAGACCCTGACGACGAAACGCAGCAGCGGTTTCAATCGCGTGGATCATCGCAGTGCTGTCGCGGACAGCGGCAAATGCGGTACCTGCGGGCGTGTCGTTGACGCGGCCAAGAACAGTGGTTTTCGCGCCACGCGCACGCTCCATGATCGCAAGCCGCGCAGTATCAATGCCGCCCGCCGCCCAAATTTCGGCTTGTGCAGCCAAAGGGGGCCAGACTTGAAAGCAGGTCACAGCGGGCGGGCGCTGTGTGGCAAGCATATCTGTGGGAGCGGTGTAAAAGGTCGTCGGATCCTTGATGATGTAACCATCACTTTCTAACAAAGCATCAAGCTTTTCTTCACCCGCGCGGACCATAAACAGCGGCGTTTGTCCTAACTGGCGCATCGCGCTTGCAGCGAGCGGGTGCCCCTCAAGATTGGCATCTCTTGTCGCGGTCGCCGCACTCACACGGCTACCACCCCCTGCACCTTCTCGGATCGTCCAACCATCAACGTCACGCATCGACTTAGCTGGCCAAGTTGCGTCAATCAAGGAGGTGAGCGTTGCCGGTGTCATGCTGGAAATGCGGCCTTCAGCTGCGTCATCGCTGACCCGATCTGCGCTGCATCCTGACCACGGATCACAATGTTAGACCCGTATTTTCCGTCTTTCTGAAACGGGTATGACCCGATCGACAGATCTGAAAACGTGGCCGCCAACTTGCCCAACGGCCCTGCAATATCGCCTTCACCGCGGTCAATGCGCAAGGTCTCGGACAATAGCGGCGCACCACCCGTAAGGGTCGGTAAAACACTGGCAACCATCGCTTGAAACACGGACGGAACACCAGCCATCACATGCACGTTCTGCACCGTAAACCCCGGTGCAATGCTCACTGGGTTGTCGATCAGCGTGGCGCTGTCTGGGATGCGCGCCATACGCAAACGCGCCTCGTTCAGTTCTTGTCCGTTTTTGTCGTAATGCGCCTGAAGCAACGCGCGCGCATCATCGCGCACATCAATATGATCCTCAAACGCAGCTGCAATACAATCGGCGGTTATGTCGTCATGGGTTGGCCCAATGCCACCGGATGTAAACACGGTATCGAACGCAGCACTTAGCGATTTGACGGCAGCAACAATTGCGGTTGCATCATCGCTGACAACACGCACTTCAACGAGATCAATTCCCGCACCAGTTAGCTGCCCCGCGAGATGATACATATTTGCATCGCGCGTGCGCCCCGAAAGGATTTCATCCCCGATAACAAGCATCGCGGCAGTTGGATTTGGCATGTGGGTTCTCCTGCTTTCTTGAATGGTATAAATGCGGCCCATGCGCTTTGCCACTCCCCTTGTTCCAGCCCGCCTGATCCGCCGCCACATGCGCTTTTTGTCTGATGTACAGCTTGAAGACGGCAGCGTCGTGAAGGCCCACTGCCCCAACCCCGGGTCAATGATGGGCCTGAAAGACGAGGGAATGCGGCTTTGGATTGAGGGCAATGACGACCCCAAGAAAAAGCTCGACTGGGGCTGGCGCTTGATTGAGCTAGAACATGCGTTCGTTGGAATTGATACCGGAGCCGCGAACGGCATCGTTTCTGAGGCCCTTTCGAATGGCATAGCTGGCATCGACGGGTACGACACGATCCGCCCCGAAGTGAAATACCGCGAGAAAAGTCGGGTAGACTTTTTACTGAGCGGTGATGGGCGGCGCGATTGTTACCTTGAGGTCAAATCCGTGACGCTGTCGCGTGAAACGGGCCTTGCTGAATTTCCAGACAGCGTGACCGCTCGTGGCGCCAAGCACTTACGTGACTTGGCTGCGATGGTTGAACAAGGCCACCGCGCAGTTTTGCTTTTCTTGGTACAGCGCACCGATTGCAACCGCGTGACGTTGGCCGCCGACCTTGATCCAACCTATGCAGACGCGTTCAAAACCGCCTTGGCTGCAGGCGTTGAAGTGATGTGTTTTGACTGCGCAATCTCGCCGGAGGGTATAACGCTGGCAAACCAACTGCCCTTTGGCTGATCGGCCCTTCGGGGTGAGATTTTTGGCCAAGATGAAGCAGGGGGTTTAGAAACGCGAATGTTTGTCCTATTTGGAGGGCAAGCAAGAAGGATAATCGGTTTGAAGAGTTCAAAAGCACGGCTGACCAAAGACGGAATCCGCCTCTATGATGTGGCTGAGTTCGGTGGGATGCGAAACGCAGGCCGTTTGGCGGCCGAGATTCTGGATCGTATCGCGGAACACGTGACACCCGGTCAGACCACGGCTGAGCTGGATCGTTTGATCACGCAATGGGTCGACGAGGCGGGCGCCGTTTCCGCGACAATCGGCTACAAAGGCTACCAACACGCGAGCTGCATAAGTGTGAACCATGTCGTTTGCCACGGCATCCCGAGCGAAAAAACCTTGAAGTCCGGCGATATCATCAACATCGATGTCACCGTCATCGTGGACGGTTGGTTCGGCGACACAAGCCGGATGTATGTTGCTGGCGGTAAGCCGAGCGTTAAGGCGAAGCGGCTGATCGACGTGACCCATGATGCGCTGATGAAGTCTATCGAGGTTGCCAAACCGGGCAATACCTTCGGCGATATCGGCCATGCGATCCAGTCA
>JAHBAO020000192.1 GCA_018500065.2 Octadecabacter sp.
GTCGATTGACGTGCGCAACAGCGTGCTAGAACAGGCGGAACGCTCAGAGGGAACTGACATCGGGTTGCGGGTCTTTGTCGGGCATCGCTCCGCCAATGTGTCCGCGTCCGACACCAGTGATCGCACCGTTGAAGAAATGGCTGCGCGTGCGGTCGCGATGGCGAACGAAGCGCCAGAAGACCCGCACGCCGGAATTGCCGACGCACACCAGCTTGCCACCGATATTGACGCAACACGCTTGGACCTTGTTGATGCAGGCGACGAACCTGATCCAAAGTGGCTCGAAGAACAGGCGCGCATCGCGGAAACCGCGGCGCTGGCCGTGAACGGTGTTGCGCAAGTTCAATCCACATCCGCTACATACGGTCGTCGTCAGGTACATCTTGCTGCCTCCAACGGTTTTTCGGGTGGCTACGAAAGCACGGGCCATTCGCTGAGTTCGGTCGCAATTTCTGGTGAGGGCACTGGGATGGAGCGCGACTACGATTACGACAGTCGCATCCACTTGTCCGATATGCGCGACGCGGCAGAAATTGGTCGTATCGCTGGGGAACGCGCTGTTGCACGCCACGGGGCTCGCAAACCAAAAACAGGCACCTATCCGGTTTTGTTCGACGAACGCATCGCGTCGTCTCTAATCGGGCACCTTTTGTCCGCCAGCAATGGTGCGATGATCGCGCGTGGGTCGTCTTGGTTGCTTGGCAAGGATGGATCACAGGTTTTGCCGAAAGGCATGGACCTGATCGAAACACCACACCGCGCCCGCGTTGCTGGATCGCGCTTGTTTGATGGTGAAGGGCTGCCAACGGCTGAGCGCAAGATCATTGATGACGGCGTGCTCACCGGTTGGACAATGGACCTCGCGACAGCGCGTAAGCTGGGTTTGCAAAGCACCGGTTCTGCGTCACGCGGCACCTCTGGCCCGCCGTCTCCGTCGGTTTCGCATCTGACTTTGACCCAAGGCACGCAAAGCCCTGCTGACATCATCAAAGACATGGGAACGGGGCTGCTGATCACCTCAATGATCGGTTCTACGATCAACCCGAATACGGGCGACTATTCCCGCGGCGCGTCTGGGTTCTGGATTGAAAATGGCGAAGTTTCCTATCCAGTGAACGAATGTACGGTTGCCGGAAATCTGCACGATATGCTCGCGCGGATCATCCCGGCCAACGATGCGCGCGCTCATATCAGTCGGGTCATTCCATCGCTGATGATCGACGGGATGACGCTCGCCGGTGCCTAACTCTGACCTTACCCTATTGATCAACGCCGCGCGCTCAGCCGGTGACATCGCGCGCGGGTATTTCAATGCCTCGCCCGAGATTTGGGAAAAATCCGGCGGTCAGGGACCTGTCACTGAGGCCGACCTGCACGTGAACCGCCAGTTGGCTGCGGACTTGCAAAGCGCACGGCCTGACTACGGCTGGCTATCAGAGGAAACTGAAGACGGGGAGGCCCGCCTGAAGACAGACCGCCAATTTATCATCGACCCGATTGACGGAACGCGCGCCTTTATTGAGGGCAGCAAAGATTGGGCGCATTCCATTGCGATTGCAGAGAATGGCGTCGTGGTCGCAGCAGTCGTCTACCTCCCCATGCGGGACGCCATGTACACCGCAACGCTGGGCGGCGGCGCTGCGTTGAACGGTACGCCCCTAATGGCTTTGCAGGACAAGCCAATCGACACAGCAACGGTGCTATCCTCTAAGCCAAACTTGGATCCAAAATATTGGGCAACCTCTGCACCCCCCTTCAAACGCGCGTTCCGCTCGTCGCTTGCCTATCGCCTTGCGCTTGTGGGCGAGGGCCGTTTTGACGGAATGCTAACCCTGCGCCCAACTTGGGAATGGGACGTCGCTGCGGGCATGTTGATCGTCTCGGAGGCCGGCGGCACCGCGAGCGATCAAGCCGGTAAAACGGCCGTCTTCAACAACCCACATCCGCAAATCAACGGCACCGTTGCTGCAGGTGGAATTCATGCCGCCCTTATCGCCGCACTTGCCTGACCTGCTTTACCATCCGCGCCCCAAGTCATAGGGTCGCGGCAACGTAATTTGACCCACAGGTGCCCTATGACACAGCGTCTTCATCTCGTCTTTGGCGGCGAACTTATCGATCCGACCAAGAATGCCTTTAAGGATGTCAATGACATCCATATCGTTGGTATGTTCCCCGACTATGACTCTGCGTTCAACGCGTGGAAGTCAGAGGCGCAAAAGACAGTCGACAACGCGCATATGCGGTACTTCATCGCGCATATTCACCGCCTCCGTGAAGAAGGCGTTGCGGCGTCTGCGACCGAAGAACTCGGCTAAGCGGGGTAAGGGGCGGTGATTTGGGTTCATTGTGGCGACGCAGGCGAAGTCACCGCAACCCTTTCACTCGCCACTCGGTTCTTAGATCACAATGACGTTCTGATCACCGCGACCGAAGACATCCTGCCGGCTTTTGCAGGCGTGACGGATGGCATCGAAGTGGAGCAAATCCCAGCCGAAACACCCGCCAAAGCGCGCGATTTTCTTGCGCGGTGGAAGCCGCAATTCCTGATCTGGAATGGCGGCCCGGTCCGCTCTGTGCTTTTGCGTCTCGTCGCACAAAACGAGATCGGTGCGACTTTGATAAATGCGCGCAACAGTACCCTGTTTTCAGGTGGGTCGCGTTGGTTGCCCGGTGCATCGCGCAACGCTGCGATGCCGTTCTCACGTATCTATACCGCGAATGGCGCCACTGCGACTCGCCTGATCCGTGGCGGTGTTGCCCGCGACAAAGTAAAGGCGACGGGCCCGATCCTAGAAGAGCCCATCGCCCTGCCCCACGACCAATATGAACTTACCGTCCTTGTGGAAGCGCTGGGGACACGTCCGTTCTGGTTCGCTGCGGATGTCGTTCCGAGCGAGGTTAAACATATGGCCGCCGCGCATTTGTCGGCCAGTCGGAAAAGCCACCGGTTATTGTTGATCATCACCCCACGCGATCTTGCAAGCGGACAACATGTTGCTGAAATCCTGCGCGAAGCAGGGCTTAAGGTTGGTGTGCGCTCAAGGGGCGATACCCCTATGCCAGAACAGCAGGCCTATGTCGCGGACGTACAGGGCGAACTTGGCCTTTGGTACCGGATTTCGCCCCTAACATTCATGGGTGGAACCCTTAGCGGTGGCGGCGCGGCGTCGCCGTTTGAGCCGATTGTACTGGGTTCAGCGATTATTCATGGCCCGCGAAAGGCACCCTATGAAGCGCGCTATACCCGTCTTTCCGATGCCCAAGCCTGCCGCGAAGTCAGGACGGCCGGCGAACTTGGGATTGCTGTGGGCGCTTTGATTTCACCCGAGCAAACCGCACGGATGGCGATGGCTGGATGGGCAGAAATCACGCAGAATGCCGAGATCATCAATGATTTGATGCAGGATGCCGTCAACCACTGCGAAGACGCTGGAGACCCCCGATGAGACCACCGTTATTCTGGTACCGTGACAAAAACCTGCTTTCTGTTTTGTTGTCACCGATTGGTTCACTTTATGCCGCCGCAACCGCACGGCGCGTTCGGCAAGACCCAAAACATCACGCGTCGGTGCCCGTTATCTGTATTGGTAACATCAACGCGGGTGGCACTGGAAAAACACCAACTGCAATCACCTTAACACAAAGGTTGATCGATATGGGCCAAACGCCCCATATCGTCAGTCGCGGCTACGGCGGCACGCTAAAAGGGCCGGCGCTGGTAAACCCGAGCGAACACGGCGCTGCGGACGTTGGCGACGAACCTTTGCTCCTCGCAGAGTTCGCGCCGACTTGGGTGTCAAAGCACCGCGCAGATGGGGTTAAAGCGGCTGAAGCGGCTGGCGCCTCGGTTGTTATTCTTGATGACGGATTTCAAAATCCCAGCGTGTTCAAAGATCTTAGCATCGTGACAGTTGACGCGGTCAAAGGCTTCGGGAATGGCCGCACAATTCCGGCTGGGCCATTGCGTGAACCCGCCAAACGCGGGCTTGCACGTGCGGATGCACTGCTGGTGATCGGGCCAAAGCATGCGCGCAAAGCATTTCAACCTGCGTTGCCGTCAAACTGCGCGCGACTTAATGGTCAGCTTGACGCGCTCACGACAGGGATGCCTTGGCAAGGCCAGCGCGTGCTTGCCTTTGCAGGAATTGGCCACCCTGAAAAGTTCTTCGCGACGCTTAAGGGGCTCGGTGCAGACGTAGTTCGTGGCGAGGCGCTGGATGATCACCAACCGTTCACAGACACATTGCTCACGCGGTTGGAGACAGAGGCAAGAACGCGGGGACTAAACCTCGTGACGACTGAGAAAGACGCCGTGCGTTTGCCCGATACGTTCCGCGCAAAAGTATCTGTGTTACCTGTGCGGTTGTATGTTCTGGATTGGGCGCCGCTTGATGCGAAACTCGCCGGAATCGGGATCACTCCCCAATAATACCCTGATCTTGCCCCAACCTTGGTGCTGGTCGATCAAGAGACAAATCCGCGTCTGAAAACCGCATCGGCGG
Source organism: Octadecabacter sp. (assembly GCA_018500065.2). GTDB lineage: Bacteria > Pseudomonadota > Alphaproteobacteria > Rhodobacterales > Rhodobacteraceae > Octadecabacter. The sequence goes on from JAHBAO020000192.1 coordinate 4,506, forward strand.
ACGCACGGAAAGTGCGCCATCAATATCCAGCTTCAGCCCCCGTGCGATAACTTGCGGGTCCGCGAACACGTCTTCAAATGTGTTGATCGGTCCGGCAGGAACACCGTTGGCCTTACACGCCGCTATAATATCCGACTTTGTCCATTCACGCATTTTGCACGCTAAAATCGGCACGAGCACATCACGATTTTCAAGGCGTGCAGGATTGGTCGCGAAACGTGGATCATCCGCCAGTTCCTCTAAGCCCAACACAGTGCAGAATTTTCGAAACTGCCCGTCATTGCCCACAGCAATAATCACATGCCCGTCGGAACACTCGAAAACTTGGTAGGGAACAATGTTTGGATGCGCGTTCCCTAACCGCTCAGGGGGCTTTCCAGTTGCCAGATAATTCATCGCCTGATTTGCAGTGGTCGCAACGGCAACATCCAAAAGCGCGAGATCAATCTGCTGGCCGCGTCCCGTTTGATGACGTTGGTGCACCGCTGCCAAAATCGCATTGCTTGCATAGAGACCCGTCAGAATATCGGTGACAGCAACACCGACCTTTTGTGGCTGCCCATCGGGTTCTCCGGTGACCGACATAAGGCCGGACATCCCCTGGATTATGTAATCATAGCCCGCGCGCGCCGCGTAGGGTCCGTCTTGGCCAAAACCGGTAATTGAACAGTAAATCAGCCGCGGATGGCTTTCCTTAAGGGTTGCATAGTCCAACCCATACTTCGCAAGTCCGCCAACTTTAAAGTTCTCGATGACGACATCTGCGTCGCCCAGCAATTTCAGCAACGCGGCTTTGCCATCGTCAGTCCGAAAATCAATCACAACCGATTTTTTACCACGGTTACAACCGTGGAAATACGCCGCCGAACTCTCTCCGTCATGTTCAATGAACGGAGGGCCCCATGTGCGGGTGTCATCCCCGCTGGGTGCCTCGACCTTAATGACCTCGGCACCCAAATCAGCGAGCAATTGGCCAGCCCAAGGCCCCGCCAAAATGCGGGCGAGTTCAACGACCTTTAGGCCAGCAAGGGGTGTCATCAGTTTGCTTCGGCAATTTTTTCGTCAAGAACCGCCGCGAAGTCCTCGTAGGTCATATTGGAATATTCTTCACCGTTGATGCGGAACGTCGGCGTGCCTTGCACATTGTCCGCATCCCCATTGGTGCGATACCAAGCCATAAGCGTTTGCGCTTTCTCCGCATCGGTCATGCAAACGTCGAGTTCCTCGTCTGACAAGCCAGCAACCTTACCGATATTACGCAACGCTTGCGCAATTGCTGCTCCGTCTGCCTGCCGCGCCCAATCTTGTTGGTTTTCAAACAGCAAGTTCGTGATGCCAAAGAA
>JAHBAO020000335.1 GCA_018500065.2 Octadecabacter sp.
CCTGACGATTGTGCCGCTGTTTCACTGCAATGGCTGGAACCACACATGGATGATGCCAAGCTTGGGCGGTACGGTGATTTGCTGTCGCGATATCACGGCTGCGGCAATCTATAATGCGATTGCCGATGAAGGTGTGACACATTTTGGCGGCGCACCTATTGTTTTGAACCTGCTGGTGAACGCCAAAGACACGGAACGCCGCGATTTCGACCACACAGTTGAAGTCTTCACCGCAGGTGCGCCCCCTGCCCCTGCAACGCTGGCCGCGATTGGCGATCTGGGGTTCAACGTGCAGCAGGTCTACGGGCTGACTGAAACCTACGGCCACGTGACTGAGTGCCTCTGGAACGAAGAGTGGGACGCGCTTTCTGCCGACGAACAAGCAGTGATCAAAGCCCGCCAAGGCGTGGCCTTTCCGCAGATGGAAGACATCACGGTCATGTCGGACGACATGCAGCAAGTCCCGATGGACGGCGCGACGCAGGGCGAGATCGTGATCCGCGGCAATTCGGTGATGAAGGGCTATCTGAAGAACCCCAAGGCTACAGCCAAAGCATTCAAAGGCGGGTATTTCCATTCCGAAGATATCGCCATTCAGCACCCTGACGGATCCATTCAAATTGCGGATCGTGCCAAGGACATCATCATTTCCGGCGGCGAGAACATATCCTCTGTCGAAGTCGAAGGCGCTTTGATGGGGCATCCAGACGTGATGCTCTGCGCTGTTGTTGCGATGCCCGATGACAAATGGGGCGAAGTGCCCTGCGCCTTTGTGGAACTGAAGGACGGACGTGACGGTGACGAAGCCGCACTCATCGCGTTCACCCGCGAACGGCTCGCGGGATTCAAATGCCCAAAGAAGGTCGTGTTCGGCGAGTTGCCCAAGACATCAACCGGCAAAATCCAGAAGTTCGAGTTGCGGAAGAGTTTTAAATAACGGAAAAGCGAGACTTATTGGGTGACCGCTTTGAGCCCAGAGTGCTTGATACTGCCTGCTGCGTGGATGCCCACTATACGCACCGAAGCGGGTTTCATGATTTGGTTGTAAACGGCCGATGCCGTTCGGAGCATCTTAAACAAGCAGAAGAAGCAACCAACCCTTCAAGCTACCAAACAGAGCAGCAATTTTACCCCAGTAGGCCGTACCGAGAATTCCCGCCGGAAGCGCAAGAGCTGCACCCCCCGCAGCAACACCAAGCGTTTTGCCAAACCCTTTGCAAAACTCGTCAATCGTCGTGTCCAACTTACCAGCAGCCCAGCCCAACGCTGTTTTAAGAAATGACGTTTGTTCTGCAACTATTTCTACATCGGGAACATCATTCGCCAATTCGGTCTCGATGACTTCGAGACTTTGCGCAGCGTTCTCTAATTCTTGACCATGAAGCTCAAACTCTTCTGGCGGGTTGTTGTGGCCCATTCCGCCATGCGATGGGGGGCGTGGCATTTCTGATCTAGCGGCAGAAATTTTCTGCAAAATGTCGGCACGCATTGACCGTTCTTCGTCAGTACCAATCCCAGAAGGCGTTCTCTCTGATGCCATTTCCCGCAAGTCATCGAAATCTAATTCGTCTTCTTCTTGATCCCGCTCCGCCATGGCTTCCTCATAAGAAGCCATCTTCGCTGGATGCTGGCTAGATGGGGCCCAATCCCAAGTCCCATCTTCTTGAATTTCAGTCACCGCTTCCATGATTACTTCTTCTAGCACTATGTCTTCGAAGTTATCGCGAAGCTCTTGCTCTGCTGAATATGGTCCGCCGTGAATATACAGGTATCCGCCTTCTCGGCCATTGTAAGGAGTTTCGTTGGCGGGGTCCTCATGATACTGGCGGAACCACTCAACAAGCATCTCGACCATACGAGCCTTATTCGTCCTTCCAGCTATGATTGGATTAGCTTTTAGAAAATCTCGCAAAGCACCATAGCTGTCGTCTACTTCTCCGTATTCAGGCTCGTGCTCTAAACCAAATTCGACGTCCACTATCAGTTTATGCTTCCCAACATCGGTCGTTTTTGGCCCCTCCACTCCCACAGGGTATTCAGACATTGTCCAACGTAGTTCACCCAAATCTTCGTGATCGATTAAAGCTTGGTAGATGGTTTCTGGTCCCATACTGCGTTCATCGCCACCGATAGGTTCCCAATCAAACTCATCTTCATCTATTTCAAATACTTCGGATGTTTCGCCGTGTTCGATTACGGCGGACCCTCGCGTGTAAATCAGCATACTAGTCATTCGGAACGCTAAAAACTTCTGGGTGAAACGTACTACCTTAAAGTTGCGTGCGCTACCTGCTTCTCCTTAACGCCAAGGGGAACATAGGCATGTCGACTCTGGTCCTCATGTATCCCGTCTTCATTTCAGACATCAGAAGCCTACTGGTTTCGCGCAACTCGGCAGGGTCGTTTAAAAGGATATAAGATTAGCCAATCAACATAAAGCAGACCTCAGCGCAGCCCCAGCGGGGCTGCAAAGCCCGCTTCGTCCCGCACAGCAGCCATTGCCCCAAACACAAAAACGGCGCCCCTGATTTTTTAGGGGCGCCGTTTCGTCGTACACTTAGTGCCTATTCAGCAGGGGTTGTCGCTGGCGCGCTTGCGCCCGCTTTTTCGCGACGCCCGTCATTGTACATCGCCTTGATCAGCGCGATTACCATCAAGACCATGACGATCGTAAACGGCAGCGCGCCGATGATCATCGCGTCTTGCAATGCATCAAACGGGTTACCTGTTGTGCTCAAGCCGCCTGCGATAAGCAAGGATCCGATCACCAGCGTCAGGATTATGCCCCAAATGATGCGATGCTTGATACCCGTTTCCTGCTCACCGCCAGACATGATCGTGTTCATCACTAGAATGCCCGAGTCCGCCGAGGTCACAAGGAACGTCATAATCAGAACCACACACATGATGGTGATGGCTGTCAGGAAGCCGCCTGAAATCATCTGGCCCAGCGTCACAAACAGCTTGTTCGTATTTGAGGCCGCAAGGATTTCACCGTTGGCGCCCCCTGTCAGTTCCAGATCAATCGCCGTAGCGCCCAGAATTGTCATCCATGCAAAACACACCAGTGACGGCGCGATCACGCAGCCAAGGATGAATTCACGGATCGTGCGCCCGCGCGAAATACGCGCAAGGAACAAGCCAACGAAGGGCGAGAACGCGATCCACCAAGCCCAGTAGAAGGTCGTCCAACCGGACTGCCAACCAAACTGACGACCCTGCGTTCCGGCCTCATAGGCGGCGGCAAGGGTTTCTGGTGGCAACGCAGCTGCATCGCCCTCTAGCCCAGCAACGAACCCGTCAAAAGACCCCCAAGCGTTTGTCGCCCCGCCCATCAGCGTATCCGCCAAAGGTGCTGCTTCTGCAGGCAATGCAGCACTAAAGGCATCCGCAGATAATGGCGAATAGGCGTTAAAGCTGAGGCCGAAGAAATGGATAATATAATCCACCAACGCCGTGCCGTATGTGGTCATCGCGAACATGAGCGAGCCGAAAATCACAAAAGTCAAAAGCAGGATCAGCGACAACACGAGGTTGAGGTTAGAGAGGTACTTAATGCCGCGCCCAACACCGGACACTGCAGACAGGATCGACATGAACATGATCAACACAAGTCCACTGATCAGACCCACGGTGGACGGCGTCGGAACCGCATCTGCATCCGTTGCCTTCATCAACCAGTCCATACCCGTGACCGCATAAACGCCGTCAACAAACTGGCTCACGCCGAAACCGATGGTGACAGACACACCAAGGATCGTTGCAACAACACCCAACACGTCAACAACATGACCGATCGGGCCGTTCGCCGTTTTGCCCAATAAAGGCGTCAGCGCAGAACGGATCGTCAGCGGCATGTCACGGGTGTAGGCATAATACGCAAGGCTCAGGCCGGTGATTACGTAGATTGCCCAAGCGTGGATGCCATAATGCAAGAATGTGTAGCGATACGCAGACTGCAAGGCTTCCGCGGAATTGCCAGCGACCGCGCCGCTGACCGTTTCAGGGTTCGACCCCCAAAGGCCAAGCGGTTCAGCTGTCGCGAACACCATCAGGCCGACACCCAGACCAGCGCCAAACATCATCGAGAACCATGAGAAGTTCGAAAACTCGGGCGCTTCACCGTCGCGCCCTAGCCTGCGTTTCCCAATTGGAAGAATCGCCAGTGCAAACAGGAAAAACGCGAACGCGCCCACTGCGATAATATAAAAACTGTTGAAGACCCCGAGCAACGACCAGTTCCAGCCGTCCAACGTGCTGCCAGCTGAAACCGGCCAGATCAACGCCCACAACACGAGCGCAACCATTAAGCCTTTGGAAATCAACGCGATTGGCAAACTGTACCCGTGATAGAACCCGCCATCCGCCTTAGAGATGTCGAGATCCGTGAATGGTTCTTTGATTGACATGTTGTCCCTGTCCTTTCGGGGTGTATTCAACCCTATTTTGCGTGTTTTATTGATACAGCCAAGTATCTATCCAAACGCTAACAGAGGATTTAGGACTCTCATAACGTTTTGAACACGCCGCCATTGCAAGCTGGCTGTCTTTTTGCAAAGTGACCTGATAACATTAGTGAAACAGGCGGCAAAAACAGGCCCCACGAGCATGACAGCACTGACAGAATTTGATCGATTAGAAAGCGGCGGCCTATGGCGTGCCGCGCCGGACGAACAGCGCCGCGAGGGGATCGTGTCCCTTGGCAACGCCACGCTGATCATTTCGGATACAGCGGAACGCCCGTTGACCCATTGGTCCCTTCCAGCCGTCGAGCGTTTGAACCTCGGCGAGCGCCCTGCCTTATTCTCGCCCGGCGCCGACGCGACAGAAACCCTCGAAATCAGTGACGACATGATGGTCGACGCGATGGAAAAGGTTCGCAAAACCGTGAAACGCCGCCGCAGCAGGCCGGGCCGTTTGCGCAATATCGGATTTATAGTGGGATTGGGCGCCCTTGTTATTGGTGCTGTGGTTTGGCTGCCGGATGCCCTGATCCGTGAGGCACAAACCGTTGTTCCTCCGGTACAGCGTGCCGAGATTGGGGTCACATTGCTGGGCCACATCCAACGTATAACGGGACCAACCTGCCGCAGCCCGCTTGGGACGGCAGCACTGGAAAAACTGCATGCGCGGGCTTTGGGGCCGGATGCGGGCGGACAGGTCTTTGTCGTGCCAAGCGGCCCTGACACCGCCATCTATTTGCCGGGTGGGTTGATCGTGATGAACCGCGACCTCATTGAAGACACCGAAGACCCTGCCGTTGTCGGGGGCCATATTATCACTGCGGCCGCGCAATTGCGCGCGCGCGATCCGTTGGAAGCCCTGTTAAATGAAGCGGGAATTGGCACGACATTCACCTTGCTAACACAAGGCGAAATCGCGCCCGACACCCTACGCAGCTATGCCGAAACGTTGTTCGCAAACCCACCCGAGCGCGCGAGCGATGACATCCTGCTTGAGATGTTTGCCGATGCGGGGCTGTCCAGCACGCCTTACGCCTATGCCGTTGACGTCACCGGTGAAACGACATTGGGATTGATAGAGGCCGACCCGACACAAGGCAGCACAACATCAGAGCTCTTGAGCGATGCGGAATGGATCAGCCTGCAAGGAATTTGCGGCTAGCCCTGGCGCAAAGAAAAGGCCCTGCGTCGTCATGCAAGGCCCTTCCCCGGGAGAACTGGTTCGGTTCTATCGGCGTGTAAACGCCCCTGAGAACCCTGCGCCACGGGCTGCACCCAACGCGCTTTGCAATTGGCTGTCACTGCCAAACGGACCTGCCAAAACAATACGCATTTCGCGGCCATTCTGGTTGAAGACACCAATTCGCATCGGCAACCCGCGCGCACGCAAGGACTGCGCGATAGACTGTGCTTGATTGCGGGTTTCGAACGTGCCGACCTGAACGTAACGGTGTCCACTGATCTGTTCGCGGCGCTGCGGTTGTGGTGCTGCGGCGCGTGTTGTGACCTGCGGTTGCGCAACCGCAGCCCGCGGTGCACGCGGTGCCGTGGCATATTGTACGCGACTGTTGGTCGTCGGGTATTGTGAAGATGACGTCGCCGGAAG
>JAHBAO020000057.1 GCA_018500065.2 Octadecabacter sp.
ATGTCTGCGTTGCGCGGAACGAAATCGGCTCAAGCACAGGCCACAGGTTGAAGAACCACCCCACCAACGGCGCGTCTTGCATCGATGCGGCCAAAGTGTACCTGCCGCCGACAGCGCCGCAAAGATGACCCCCCACAGGACCAAGCAACTTGTTGATCCAAAGCACCGCGTCTACCGCCGGCATAAAAAAGCAGGCTGAAATCAACAGAACGCGGACAATGCCCCGCCCCGGAAACGACCGGTTGATAAGAACCGCGATCAGAACACCAAGAACAACGGTCAGCGTCAGAATGCTTGTCACAATGAACAGGCTGTTCTTGATCGCAAACAAGAAATCTTTCGAGTTCAGAACAAATTCGTAGTTACCAAAACCACGCCAGTTTGAAAATGACGGCGTCGTCCATTCAGGACGGTTCGTGCTGTTCAGAACATAGCGGATAAACGAATAAAACAGCGTCATCGCAAGTGGGACAATCATCCAGAACAAAAGCAGCAGAACCGCCGGCGTCTGGAGAAGTCGTGGGATTGTTCTATTAGCCATGTTCTTAGGTCCCCCGGGTCGTTGAAAGTGTTTCGCTTTCAGAATTCGTGTATCGAACGCCGCAGCCAGACCGACTAAGGCGGCCACAAACAATAGTAACGACGATAAATGAGAAAAAGAAAGTGGGTCGGAAAGACCCAAGCTAACCTTGGGTCTTTCCTATTAAGTCGAGTGACTTATTCGTAGTAGCCAGCTTCACGCATGATGGAGTCAGCTGCGTCTTGGCTTGCAGCCAAAGCTTCTTCAACAGTCTTCGCGCCGGACAGTGCCGCTGCGATTTCCTGTGCGACCGCTGTACCCACTTCTGGGAATTCAGGGATCGCTGCGAACTGAACGCCAACGTATGGCTTCAGGTCTGTTGCTGCTGGAGCCGCAGATTCAATCGCAGCCATTTCAGCTGCTGCGAAAGGCGCAGCCGCTTGGAATTCAGCGATTTCATATGTGGATGCACGTGTACCTGTTGGCACAGAACCCCAACCGAAGTCTGGGTGGTTACCGACAGCTTGGATGTACTCTTTCGACGTTGCCCACTCGATGAACGCGTGTGCTGCCTCAGAATTTGGTGAACCTGTTGGAACAGCCATTGCCCAAGCCCAGAGCCAGTTTGCACCAACCGGGTTACCAGCATTTGGGGACTGTGCGTATGCAACGCCGTCTACTTCAAGGAAAGAAGCAGCGATTGTCGCATCGATCCACAGGCCACACTTGCCTTCGTTGTAAAGCGCCAGAATTTCGTTGAAGGAGTTACCTTCGGAACCTGGAGGGCCGTATGTGCCCAGCAGTTCAACGTAGAAGTTGATTGCAGCATTCCATTCAGCGGTGTCCAGAGCCGGCTTCATGTCTGCGTCAAACCATGCGCCACCAAAGGAGTTAACCATTGTTGTGACGAACGCCATGTTGTCGCCCCAACCTGGCTTACCGCGCAAACATGCACCGTACACGCCGTTGTCTGGGTCGTGCATCGCAGCAGCAGCCGCCATGACGTTTTCCCAAGAGTCGTTGTCAGCGATTGTTACGCCAGCAGCGTCTGTCAGGTCCTTACGGTACATAACCATAGATGATTCACCGTAGAATGGTGCCGCGTAAAGCGTACCGTCAGCGGACAGACCGTTTGCCATCGCTGGCAGAAGGTCAGCAACGTCGTAGTCGTCGCTCAGCTGAAGTGGTTCGATCCAACCTGCAGCGCCCCAGATTGGTGCTTCCTGCATGCCGATGTTGATGATGTCGTACTGGCCGCCGCCTGTTGCGGTGTCAGAAGTAACCTGCTCGCGCAGAACGCCTTCTTCCAAGGATACCCAGTTCAGGACAACGCCTGTTTCTTCTGTGTATGCTTCAGCAACAGTTTGCATGTTGATCATGTGACCGTTGTTTACGATCGCAATTGTAAGTTCTGTGTGGCCGTCAGCAGCAGCAACGCCAGCTGTGAGGCTGAAGCCGACCGCAGTGGTCAGCAGTGTTTTCTTGATAGACATTGGTGTCCTCCCTTTTTTGACACACGTAAACTTTGCAGCTCACCCACCATTGAGTCAAGCAATTTTAATTCCCTACAAGCAAATTTGGTTAGCGCTAACACAAACATCGCAGCCAGCGCCCGCTTGGTGTAAAGGATTACAGGCTGCCATCGCACGGCATGCTGCATCGCGGAAATTATAGGAATATTCTTGCGCTTATGCGGACGATCGGACAACTAAGTTGCCGTCGAAAAGTGTAATTTCAGGAGTATCATCAATGACTTCTCCACGGATGAGTTGCAGCATCCGCGACACCGCCTTTCGACCAATCGAAGCCGTATCCTGCGCAACCGTTGTCAGCGGCGGGTTCAGGTAAGGGCAGAGCAAATAGTCATCGTGCCCCGCGATCCTAAGCCCCCCCTTCTTTGACTGTCCGGGGGCCAAACCGTGGCGCGCCGCTGCACGAAGGGCGCCAATTGCGACACGGTCATTCGCACAGAGAATCGATCTGTCGGTAAACCGGCCTTTGGCAAATTCAGCGGCCAACACGGCCTCACCGTGGTCCTCAAAGTGCCAGTCTTTATTGATGAATTCGGCACCAATGATCACAGGTTCAAGCCCCAGTTCGTTCATCTTTGCAATATAGCCGTTCTCGCGCTCAACAGCGTTAAAGTTAACGCGCGGCATCGCTAAAAACACAGGCGCCTCACCCACGCGCGACAGATATTCTGTAATTAAACCAGTACTTTGGTCATGATTTGTCCCGACATAATCCACATCCGGCATCGTCTTTGGGCGCGAATCCATCAGGATAAACGGCATGCGTGACTTCAGCCTTTGATACACCGCCTGATCACTATGATCCCCAAGGGGTGCCACGATAGCCCCATCGACATTCATCGACATAAACGTCTCGGCAGCGCGGGCTTCGATCGCCGGATCAGAGTGGGAACATTGGGTTATCACCGTCAATCCGGCCTCCATTGCGGCAACCTCAACCGCCTCCAGCAACTCGGTGAAAAACAGGTCATTCAGATACGGAATAATGACCCCGATCATCCGCGTAGACTTACGGTTCAGACGCGTTGCAAAGAAGTTCGGAACATACTCGACTTGCTCCAACCCCTTCTCGATCTTAGCAACCGTTTTCGCCTTAACG
>JAHBAO020000202.1 GCA_018500065.2 Octadecabacter sp.
CGGACCCTCACATAACCCCAACTTCAAATGACGCAAAAATGTTAGGTTCCGCTGTGTGGGCATCTATTAAAGAAACAGTAAAAACAGTAGCTTACGCACTGCTTATCGCAGGCGTCTTCCGTACGTTCCTGTTTCAACCTTTCTGGATTCCGTCAGGGTCGATGAAAGAAACGCTGCTGATCGGCGATTTCTTGTTCGTGAACAAGATGGCCTATGGCTATTCCTACGCCTCTTGCCCCTCGATCATCATCCCACGTTTCGGCCTCGACGTTGATGCAGAAGATTTTTGCGGCGTATTCAAAGGCAGCAATGACCGATTGATGGGGGCAGAACCCGAACGTGGCGATGTCGTCGTGTTCCGCCATCCTGTGACGGGCCGCGATTTCATCAAACGCGTGATCGGTCTGCCAGGTGACACCATTCAAGTGCAGGAGGGTGTGATCATCCTCAACGGCACGGAAATCCCACAGACCGACGCAGGCCTGTTCACAGAAACGATGGAACATCAGGGCAGCGCTGGAAACCTTCCGCGTTGTGCCAATGGTGCTGTCGGTCTTGGTGCAGAATGCCTCAAGCAACGCTTCACGGAAACGCTCCCCGAAGGGCGGCAGTACACCGTGCTGAACATCGGTGATCGTGACCTCGACAACACGGGTATTTTCACCGTTCCAGAAGGGCAGTACTTCTTCATGGGGGACAACCGCGATAACTCGTCTGATAGCCGCGTTCCACAGATTTCACGTGGTGTTGGGTTCGTTCCATATGAAGACATCGTCGGTCGCGCGGATCGCATCATGTTCTCCTCATCTGGTCGTTCGCTTTTGGCGTTCTGGACGTGGCGCGCTGATCGTTATTTCAAGGCTGTCGAGTGAAACTGTCTGGTCCACTTCGCGAATTCCAAGACAGGCTTGGCCACGTCTTTGCCACGCCTGACCACTTGATCCGCGCAGTGACCCATTCGTCCATGTCCTCGCCCCATCGTGACGACAACCAGCGCCTGGAGTTCCTTGGGGATCGAGTTCTTGGATTGGTCATGTCAGAGGCATTGTTAAATGCTGATGTGAATGCCGCAGAAGGCCTGCTCGCGCCGCGTTTCAACGCGCTGGTGCGCAAAGAAACCTGTGCCGATGTGGCCCGCCAGATTGATCTTGGTGCTGTGCTGAAGCTTGGCCGCTCCGAGATGCTGACAGGTGGCCGCCGCAAAGAAGCACTTTTGGCAGACGCGATGGAAGCTGTGATCGCAGCCATCTACGTTGATGCAGGATTTGAAATCGCACGCGACCGCGTCGTTGCGATGTGGGGTGACCGAATTCACAACGTCGAAAAAGACGCGCGTGATGCGAAAACTGCGTTGCAAGAGTTCGCACAAGGGCAGGGGGAAACACCCCCAGCCTATGTTGAAATCGCCCGCAGCGGCCCAGACCACGCGCCGATCTTTACGATTGAAGCCCGCCTACAATCCGGCGCAACCGAACAAGCCCAAGCGCCAAGTAAGCGTCAAGCAGAACAAGCCGCCGCCAAAGCCCTACTGGACCGCGTGCAAGGAGAGACCAAGTGAGCGAAACAACCCAACAACGCGCCGGTTTTGTCGCCCTCATTGGTGAACCCAACGCCGGCAAATCGACGCTGCTGAACCGTATGGTCGGCGCGAAAGTGTCTATCGTGACCCACAAGGTGCAAACGACCCGCGCCCGTATTCGCGGCGTCGCGATTGAGGGCGACAGCCAGATCGTTTTCGTGGACACACCCGGCCTGTTTTTGCCCAAGCGTCGCCTTGACCGTGCAATGGTCGCCGCCGCATGGAGCGGCGTTTCCGACGCTGATGTCGTTGTCCTGATGATCGAAGCACACCGTGGCATCACCAAAGGCGTCGAGGCGATTTTGGAGCGGTTGAACGACGTCGGCAAAGGGCGCACCGTCGCGCTGGCGATCAACAAGATTGACCGCGTTGACGCTGAGGTTCTGTTGGGGCTGACCAAAGACCTCAATGACCGGTTCGAATTCGTAGAGACGTTTCTAATCTCCGCTGAAAAAGGCCACGGGACGCATCATATGCGTAAATGGCTTGCGGGGTTGATGCCCGTTGAACCGTGGCTCTATCCCGAGGACCAAATCGCCGACTTGCCGATGCGCATGATTGCCGCGGAAATTACCCGCGAAAAACTGACCCTGCGTTTGCATCAAGAACTTCCCTACCAGCTGACCGTTGAAACCGAGAATTGGGAAGAACGTAAAGACGGATCGTGCAAGGTAGATCAACTGGTTTACGTCATGCGCGACGGCCACAAAGGTATCGTGCTCGGTTCGCGTGGCGAAACCATCAAAGCAGTGGGCAAAGCCGCCCGCGAAGAGCTGGTCGAATTTTTGGGCCGCAAAGTGCACCTGTTCATTCAGGTTAAAGTTCGCCCCAACTGGCTTGAGGATTCTGAACGTTATTCCGAAATGGGGCTGAACTTCAAAGACGGAAACGAATGAGCGCACGCCTCACATCGGATGTCTGGGTGTCGGCCTACCTGACACGGCTGCGGCTCGTTGAAATCCCTGTGTTCGTCACCCGAAAGGGCGACGCAACAGCGGGATCGGTGCTTGTGAAGCTCAACACCTTGGACGGCCAAGCAAAGGCATTCCAGCGCCAGTTTGATCTGATGTCAGGCGACCGTGAATGGGTGGTTCTGGCCGAGGGGCCGGAAGAAGACGTGGATGCCTCGCTGAACAAACAGGCCAGCTTTGATCCTGACCTATGGGTGCTTGAGGTCGAGGACAAACAGGGCCGCCATTTGCTTGATGATCCGTCCTTGGCATAGGGTGACGCCATGATTGAATGGCGCGATGAAGGGGCCTTGCTGAAGGTCCGCAAACACGGCGAAAACTCCGCCATAATCGAGGTGTTTACACCTGATCGTGGGTTAACTGCTGGTATCGTGCGTGGTGGCACCAGTCGTAAGATCGCGCCGCTACTGCAACCCGGTGCGCAGCTTGATGTGACGTGGAAAGCGCGGCTTGAAGACCACTTGGGAAGCTTCACTGTTGAACCCGTGCGCAGCCGCACAGCACTTGTAATGCAAGACCGCCTAGCGCTCGCAGGGCTGAATGCCGTGACAGGAATACTGTCGTTCGTGTTGCCGGACCGCGAGAAACACGGCCCCCTATATTGCCGAACTGTCGCGCTGCTTGATCTGCTTGGTCAGAACGACGTCTGGCCCCTTGCCTATCTGCAATGGGAAGTCGCACTGCTTGAGGAAATGGGCTTTGGAATGGACCTGTCCGCCTGCGCGGTTTCGGGTTTGAATGATGATCTATTCTACGTCTCTCCGCGCACGGGGCGTGCGGTTTCACGCTTGGCCGCGGGGGATTGGGCAGACAGGCTTTTGCCGCTCCCGCATGTGTTGCTGGGCAAAGGCGATGCTGACATTGGCGAGATTGTAAAAGCACTGCGCACCACGGGGCATTTCTTGAACAACCACCTCGCCAAATCACTCGGGGACCGTCAAATTCCGGAAGCACGCCAACGCCTAATCGACACGATGAAACGCTTCGCTTAACGCGCGACGAAAACCATCTGGCGGCCAACGGTGTTGGACAGGATCAAAGTATCACCTGACACTTCAGCCAAAGTCATGTCCTCAAGCGCTGCGAAAAAGGTGCTTTCAGCCGCGAGGTTTGGGCAAGCCAAGCGGGTTGCACCGATCCCCTCTAGTGCAAACCAAGGATAGATCGCCGTTTGCGTCGCGAAATACCTGTTGCACGGCGCTTGTCCCGCAACCTTTCCCGGTTCGGGAAAGGCAATGGATGCAGACGTCGCAACCGGCTGCCCGTTCATTTCTATCAGGACATACTCCGCCGTGACGTCGACAAATTTCGAAATGGTTTCGTCAACGGTGCAAGCGGATAGCGACAATACGCCAAGAATTAGTATCACTTCTTTGATCATACCATATCCATAGCTTGACGAAATGAAGCGGGCAAAGGGGAGAACCTGAGCCGATGCATCATGACGGGGTCTTCAG
>JAHBAO020000235.1 GCA_018500065.2 Octadecabacter sp.
CCCGCACCGCCGAGAACAAACCAGATGGTGTCTGGCCCTCTTTGCCACGTCGCATGCCGAGCAAGCGGTCCATCAACAGGTTTTGCACCTGCAATTCAATCTTGCGCCCTGCCCCGTCCATCAGACGCGCACGTGCAATGCGAAGCCCCGCTTCAAGCAACATCGCCAAGCCTGCGCCAATCGCCAGAACCCACAGCGTCGCGGTAGACTGATGCGGGATCACACGGTCATAGACCTGCAAGGAAAACAGCGCCACGGCCACGGCCAGAAGGTTGGCGACGAAGGACCCAAGCGCAACTTCCGCGATGTGGCGGCGAAACTGCATCATCTCGCCCCAGAACCAATGCGCCTTTTTGCCTTTGCGGGCGTGCTTTTTGGAAAGATCGGCAATCGCCATATCCGCACGCAGGACGAGACCGCTAAAGTAGGGCAGGAATTCATTGATCGGCACTTCCGCGCGATTGTCGCGGCAGGTCGTGTCAAACACGATCATCGCATCATCCGTTTGATCCAACACCAACAACACATGGCCAGGCGTCATTTCAATAAGGGCGGGCCACTGATCGGGCGTCGGTTTGCGCACAGTTGTTACGGCACTCACAAGGCCAGCCACGTTTAGGGCCTTGGCAATTGCGTTCAGGGTGATGTTGTCGCCATCCGCAGCCGTCATGACTTCCAACAAATCGGACCGCACGATGTCGACCCCCAGCAAACCCGCATAGGTCGCGGCCAGATCAGCGCGCGTCTTGGCTTTGTCGGAAAAGCGGTCTTCGGCGCTGGCGGTATGGGTTGGCTCGGCAGGTGCCGTCACTGTCTTTGCATTCGCGACCTCGTTAGGCTCAACTTTGGAGACGCGCGTCAACTTACCGCCGCGTGTGGCATTGATATCAAAGGCGATGACGGGACCACTCATATGTCTTCTCCATCAACCAGCGTGCCGTAGATGCGGGCGAGTTTCAGTTCTTGGCGCGCCAGATCAAAGCGCAGCGCAACCGCGTCGCGTTCTGCATCAAGCTTGGTACGAAACACGCCGACGACCTCTGGAACGGTGCGTTGGCCCGCGCGCAGCTGTTCTTCGAACAGTGTGTAGTTGTCGTTGGCCTGCGCGATGATTGTATGGATATTGGACTGCTGACGGCGCAGGGATGTGATCTGGCCTTGGATGGCGGCCACTTTGCGGGCGCTGTCTTCGCGTTGCTCGGCCACTTGCAGTTCAGCCGCTTGGCTCATGGCCTCAATCGCCGCCAAGTCGGCACCGCGTCCGAACCCAAGACCGTTAGGAATGCCCACATCAATGCCAGCACCACCGCCCTGCCCGATCAGGCCTGTGGCGGAAACATTGGGGGAATAGCCCGCCTGAAGCGCGCGCGCTTCGGCCAATCCACGGGTGCCTTCAGCTTCGACCTTCATCACGTCGAGCGGCTGAACTGTTCCAGCAGGATCAGTGATTGTTTCAATGCCGCTCACACCATCCAAAGATGTGGCTGACATTGCAGCAAGTTCTGCACGCGCGGAAGACGCTGCTTCGCGGTCTTCCAGTACGTCAGAGCGCATTTGGGTTAGTTTCTGTTGAACCAGCTGCAAATCAGCGCGGTCATTGATGCCCGCATTAACACGTTCGGACATCACGTATTCAAAGCGCTCCATGCGCGACATGCCGCCTTCGTTAACCGCAGCGCGGGCTTCGGATGCTTGTGCGGTCAGGTACAAATCAAGCGCTTGGTAAACACGGTCATTGGTGTCTTGCGCCAGCGCCACAGCAGCGACTTCGACGTCAGCGCGGGCAAATTCACGTTCGGAACGTTTGGCGCCATTGTCAAAAAGGGTCTGCTCAACCACCAAGTTCGCAACGAGAGAGCCGAGGGAATTGAGTGAGATTGTCGGGCCAAGCGTTGGCAGCCAGTTCATCTCACGCGCTTCAGAACGCAACATTGCTGCACGAAGTTCAGCTTCGGCAGCGCGGGAGTTGGCGATAAGAACGGAGGAAGAAACTTGGGCGTAAGAGCCCGAGGAAATGACAGAGCGGCGATTTAGGAGTGCGTCGATGAGGTCCGAGCGTTCGCCGTTGGAAAGCTCGCCTTCAAGCGCGGCAGCCGATTGCGGTGCGTCCGCGGCGACGTCTTCGCTTGCGCTCAAAAGATTGCCTGCGCGGGAGACGATGTCTTCCCCCATGCACCCACTCAAGACGGTCGCAGCCAATACTGCGGCAATCGGAGTCTTGATGTAATTCGCCTGTCCCACTCGATACCCCAGTTCGCTTATATTTTGCGCAGCAGGGGCCGGTTGATCCGGCCCTCCGCCAATGTCGTGCGCCCCCCCTTTTGCAGGGAAGGCGTGGGTTCTTAGATGGTGACGTTTACGCCGTCTTCGATGAAGATCTGCGCGTCGTCGCCCATTGTGTAAACATCAAAGGACTTACCGTCGATCGTCTCAGACTGGCCAGTGCTCGTAGCACCAGTCAAATCAACAGCGTCGTCGCTACCACCATGAATGACCAAGTTGTTGTCGTTATCCGACAGGCCTGCCAAAGTGCTCAGATCAATTGTCAGTTCGCTGTCGGTGCTCACCCCAAGGTCAATAGCACCGATGTTGAAACCATCCAGATTGCTGAGATCAACCGCATTTGTACCAGACTCATCAAGTACGACGTATGTGCTGTTGGTGTTACCGGCGTCATCGGTGTCTGTAACAACCAGATGGGAACCATCGGGAACCGTTGGATCAAAGTCAAACAAGACCGAAGATCCAAGGTCAATCGCATCTTCTTGCGTTGCGATTTCGTTTACAGAACCCCTTGACGAAATCTCACTTACTGAAAGATCGCCGTCAGTTGCATCAACCCGTAGTGAGCCAATCGCGTCATTCTCCACGAACGTGCCGATACCCGTTGGCGCGATAGCTACCTCGGTATCAACGCGGAACTCGTCCGTCATGCTGAGCGTGTTGCCGTTGGCGTCTGTCGAGTCGATGGTGATGTTGACGTCGTATTCACCCTGCGGGATCTCAGATCCCGCGTAAGTGATGGACCAGTTGCCCGAGCTATCGACTGTCGCTTCACGAACAATCTGACCACCATTGTGGTCATAGGTGATCAATACAGTGGAACCCGCTTCGACCGTACCCGTCAGCGTTACGCCGTCCACGGCTTCTGCGAAGTTAACAACGTTGTCACCTTCAACCGGATCAGCAGTTGTCAGGTGCGTCACAAGCGTGTCGACCTCAACCGTGCGTGTGATCGGCTGAGAGATGTTGTCATGCGGGTCCGTCGCTGTCGCTTTGACAACCGCAGTATATTCATCAGAGCCGATCTGGGCCTGCGTGAAATTAGCAGTCCACTGGCCAGCGCCGTTTGCGTTGACAGTTTGCGAATGGCCGTTGAATTCAACCAACACAGACGAGAATGCCTCGACTTGCCCATCAAACGTCACGCCGCCGTCTTTGGCTTCGTTAAAGTTGATGATGTCGTTGCCCTCAATCTGACCTGCAGAGAAGTTGAACGGGCTAACGACCGTATCAATTTCAACCGTGTCGCTGACTTCTTTGAAGTTGCCAGCCGCATCGGTGATGGAGGCGGTGATTTGTGCAGACCTCGTGTCAGCCGGAACCTGGTTGGCCGGGAAGTTCGCGGACCATGTGCCGTTGGGCTGCGCCAAAACATCCATTGTCGCATCACCAAAACCAACCGTAACGACCAATCCAGGTGTTGCAGTACCGTTGATGACAACGCCGTTGCTGGCTTCATCGTAGTTGACCACATCGTCAAATTCGATCGGCTGCGTAGACAGTGCAAGATCACCGACAACCGTATCCACTTGTACTGCTTCGGTAAGGGACGAAGAGTTACCAGCCGCGTCCGTTGCCGTAACAACAACCGTTGTTGAATACTCACCACCTGGCAACGAACCACCCGGGTAAGTCACTGTCCAATCACCCGTTGCCGCATCAACAGTGGCATCCATAATAACGCCGTGCAGGTTTACGCTGACTGTTGAACCAACCTCGACCGTGCCTGCCATTGTGATGGACTGGCTGGATTCATTGAAGTTGACCACGCCATCGTCGCCGCCAGAGGTGTTTGTTGTCATTTCCAGTTCATTGACAAACGTGTCGATAACAACGCTGCCTTCGTCGCGCGATGTGTTACCGGCCAAATCCGTTGCTTCAATCGCAGCAACTAGTGTCAATTCTCCGGTTGGAACTTCACTTGCGGGGAACGTGTAGGCCCACGTACCGCTATCATCCGCCTCAAAGGTGTGCGTCGCATATGTCTGGTTCGCATCAGACAAGGTCAAAACAACAGTCGAACCTGCCTCTGCAGTGCCTGTCAATGACACGCCATTCGGGTGTTCATCCGTAAAGATAACGCCGTCTGTTCCGCCACTGCCAGCCGTGCTGATTGTTGCCGTTGTAACCGTATCGACAACCACAGTTCCCGTCGTGCTGGAAGAATTACCCGCCGCATCCGTCGTTGTGATAATGATGTCGTGCGTGTGATAGTCACCAGCCGTGATCGCTGCGCCTGCCGCCAAAGTCCAAGTGGAACCAGAAACTTCAGCCGCGTATTCCGTACCGTCGATCGTGATAACAACTGTGTCGCCACCAGTAACCGTACCAGAAAGTGTCACGCCCCCATCAAATTCAGTGGCGTTGATAACACCATCAGCGCCACCCGTCGCTGAAATATCGGCACCAATCACAGTATCCACAACGAGCGTATGGGTCACAGATGTGGACCCACCTTCGTTCGTAACCGTCACATCGACATCTGTGGAATATTCACCGGTTTCAACATCAGAAGGGTCAAACGTAACTTCCCATGTGCCATCGTCGGCAACAGTCGTCGTTTCGGTCACATCATCAATCGTGACATCAACAGTCGCACCCGGTGTGCCGGTACCGCCGATCTCTACGCCATCAGCGTGTTCTTCTTCGTTTACGACGTGGCTGTCACCCTCTTTGGTTCCGGACGTCACCGCAACCTCAGGGGCAATTGGGCCACCGCCTGTCTCTTATACACATCTGACGCTGCCGAC
>JAHBAO020000163.1 GCA_018500065.2 Octadecabacter sp.
AGGTCATCAAATATGTCAGAGAAAGCAGAGCCAAAGTCACCTTGGCCACCCATACCGCCAGGACGACCGCCGCCGCCCATGCCACCTTCAAAGGCAGCGTGACCATAACGGTCATAGGCCGCCTTTTTGTCAGCGTCCTTTAGGCACTCATAAGCCTCACCAGCCTCTTTGAACTGGCTTTCCGCTTCTGGGTTGTCGGTGTTGCGGTCCGGGTGAAGTTCCTTCGCCTTTTGGCGATAGCCCTTCTTGATCTCGTCAGCGCTTGCACCTTTCGAGACACCTAGAACGTCATAATAATCGCGTTTTGCCATGACAGAATTTCCCCCTTGGGAAGCACAGGACCGGCCCGATTAGGACCGGTCGTGCAAGTTCACCAAAGTTTATCCGCGCTTGTCGTCGTCGAGATCTTCGAAGTCTGCGTCGACGATATCTTCGTCAGCTGCAGTTGCTTCCGGCTCGGCTTCGCCAGCTTCTTCCTGAGCAGCCTTATAGATGGCTTCACCCAGTTTCATCGCAGATTCAGTCACGTTCTGGATACCGGACTTAATCTTACCAGCGTCTTCGCCTTCCAGATCGTCCTTGAGTGCCGCAATGGACAACTCAATGGCTTCGATCGTGGTTGGGTCAACCTTGTCGGCATGCTCTTCCATAGACTTTTCAGTCGAGTGGATCAGGCTTTCCGCTTGGTTCTTGGCTTCGACCAGTTCCTTGCGATCCTTATCTGACTCAGCGTTTTCTTCCGCGTCGCGAACCATTTGTTCGATGTCTTCATCGGACAGGCCACCAGATGCCTGGATCGTGATCTTCTGTTCCTTACCCGTACCCTTATCGGAGGCCGCAACAGAAACGATGCCGTTGGCGTCGATATCAAACGTTACTTCGATCTGCGGCATACCGCGTGGCGCAGGTGGGATGGATTCGAGGTTGAACTGGCCAAGCATCTTGTTGTCGGCCGCCATCTCGCGTTCACCTTGGAACACACGGATCGTCACAGCGTTTTGGTTATCTTCGGCAGTAGAAAAAACCTGAGACTTTTTCGTTGGGATCGTTGTGTTGCGGTCGATCAGACGTGTGAACACGCCGCCGAGTGTTTCGATACCCAAGGACAGCGGTGTAACGTCCAGAAGAACGACGTCTTTGACATCACCCTGAAGAACACCGGCCTGAATAGCGGCACCCATCGCCACAACCTCATCAGGGTTCACACCCTTATGTGGTTCTTTACCAAAGAACTTTGTGACTTCTTCGATGACTTTAGGCATGCGGGTCATACCACCGACCAGAACAACTTCGTCGATGTCATTCGTTGTCAGGCCTGCGTCTTTCAACGCAGCTTGGCATGGCTTCATAGATGCTTTGATCAGGTCGCCAACAAGCGTTTCCAGCTTTGCGCGGGTCAGTTTCATGACCATGTGCAATGGGGAACCATCTGGACCCATAGAGATAAACGGCTGGTTGATTTCAGTCTGGGATGCAGAAGACAGTTCGATCTTCGCCTTTTCCGCAGCTTCCTTCAGGCGCTGAAGCGCCATCTTGTCTTTCTTGAGGTCAACGCCGTTGGATTTTTTGAATTCTTCAGCAAGGTAGTTAACGATGCGCATGTCAAAGTCTTCACCACCGAGGAACGTGTCACCGTTGGTTGATTTCACTTCGAACAAGCCGTCGTCGATTTCGAGTATCGTTACGTCGAATGTACCACCGCCAAGGTCATAAACCGCGATTGTCTGTGTCTCTTTTTTGTCGAGGCCATACGCCAACGCAGCCGCTGTCGGCTCGTTGATGATGCGCAGAACTTCGAGGCCAGCAATCTTGCCGGCGTCTTTGGTGGCCTGACGCTGGGCGTCGTTGAAGTAGGCAGGAACCGTGATAACGGCCTGTGTCACTTCTTCGCTAAGGTAGGACTCAGCGGTTTCTTTCATCTTCTGCAGGATCACAGCAGAGATCTGCGCTGGGGAGTACTTCTCACCCTTGGCTTCGACCCATGCGTCACCGTTGCCGCCGTCGATGACGTTGAACGGTAGGTTCTTTTTGTCTTTAGCAAGGTGCTTGTCATCGTTGCGGCGACCGACAAGGCGCTTGATGCCGAAGATTGTGTTTTCAGGGTTCGTAACAGCCTGACGTTTCGCCGGCTGGCCAACGAGACGTTCGTCGTCGGTGAATGCTACGATAGAAGGAGTTGTGCGCGCGCCTTCTGCGTTTTCGATAACGCGGGGCTGCGAGCCGTCCATGATTGCGACGCAGGAGTTTGTAGTCCCGAGGTCAATACCAATTACTTTTGCCATGTTTCAAATCCCTTTCAGGCGATTGGAGCGATGCAGGCCCGTTTTGGCACCGGCATCTATGGTTGGGTGTTGAATGAGGAGGCCCCATTCGGATCGCAGTGTATATAGGTGTCGCAAATACGGCCTGCAAGCTATGTGACAGTGGGTAATGCGCAAAAATGGTGAAGAGATGAATAATTGTCGTCCAACTGTGGTGTTAAGGGGTGTTCAGGTCTGGCAACAGCTGCTTGATCGGCCTGTGCAAGAAGAAATCGTGCAAGATATTCGCGCTATTGTAGCAACCGCGCCACTATTCTCGCCAATGACGCCCTACGGAAAGCCAATGTCCGTCCAAATGACAAGCGCTGGGCGTTTTGGTTGGGTGTCGGACCGTTCGGGATACCGATATTCTGAAACCCACCCGACAGGGGTGACGTGGCCTGAAATACCGGCGTCCATTTTGGACATATGGGAAAAAGTTTCAGGATCGGATCGGGTGCCAGAATGCTGTTTGGTCAATCTCTATCGAGAGGCCGCTAAGATGGGGATGCATCAGGACCGTGATGAGGCCGAGTTCGGTGAGCCTGTTGTGTCCGTGTCCTTGGGGGATGAAGGGCTGTTCCGTATCGGCAACCTAACGCGTGGCGGCAGAACTGAATCCATCTGGCTGAAGTCTGGCGACGTGGTGGTGATGGGTGGCGATGCGCGGTTGGTCTATCACGGGATCGACAAAACACGAGCAGGGTCTTCGTCGCTGCTTAAGGGTGGCGGGCGCATAAACCTGACCTTGCGGGTTGTGACCTAGGCTGCCGCCTTTACAGAATCAGTTGGTACGCAAAGCCGTTTCTAGCCATCGCATTGCTTTGAACTGTCATGGGACGGATCGTCACTTCTGGTATTGAAAAGGCTGCGGACCCATCCTCAATCATGATGCTTTGGTACGGTTCCATACCGTAGCAGAAAACGGGGAGCGGGACTTCGTTTTCGGACCGTGTCACTTCTGTTAGGATGTTCATTGAAATTCAACGGACGTTTCCCCCAGACCGATTAAGCCCCAGCCGTCCTGTATTCGAAGAACCTCAACATGGCGACCATTGCTGATCACTACGGCAATGTCTGTGTTGACGGTCGGTCCTGCGCGGACGCTCAAAACTCGCGGCGCGGGATGCCTTCGACTTCGTAAAGCATAGGCAGCGTTTGCGCATCCAGCGCGACTCCGTTCAGCGCAGAAAAACACCAAGCAAGCAGATTATCGCGTGGCTTCCCAACTGGCGGATGCGTGTTTGCGCGTAAAGAATTCAAGCATCAAGCCGATCATAATCAAAACAATCGCAACCTTCAGTGGGTAGCCGATAGAGCTGTAATGGGGATTGTAGTTGATGAAAACAAAGCCACGCGCTTGGTCAATGCAGTGAAATAGCGGGTTCCAGTCAAACATCGCGAGCATATGGCTGGGGAGTGAATTGGCCACGAACATTTTGCCTGAAGCGATCATGTTTGCGCGGGAAAAGATCGAGGAAGCCAGCTTAACGAAACCGGGGAACCAAGGCTTTAACGCGAGAAATACAACCCCGATAGACACGCCAG
>JAHBAO020000421.1 GCA_018500065.2 Octadecabacter sp.
GATTTGCTTGACCAGGAACGCAAGCTTGCGCAGTCTGGCCTCGGGGATTTGTTTGATGCGGTTGAGATCGTCAGCGACAAGACGCCAGACGTCTATTCACGCATATTCGCACGCCACGACACCGCGCATCAGATGATGGTCGGCAATTCGCTGCGCTCTGATGTGATTCCGGCAATCGAGGTTGGGGCTTGGGGCGTTCACGTTCCGCATGAATTCACATGGGAATATGAGCATGCCGAAGCACCCGTGACGCACCGCCACTTTCGCCAGATTTCAACGCTCGCTGATTTGCCAGAATTGATCAAAGGCCTGTCGTAAGTCCAAATTAACCATTTGCTCCAGCCTTGGTTCAATCCACCATCTAGGGGGTGAATTCGCGGACCACCCCTAGATATGGGGGCCCACTTACCGATTGTGCATGAAAAGCACACCGAAAGCCTTTGAAATTAAGGTATTTTCTGAAACGCCGCCTTGTGTTAGCCTTGTTTCATAAAGCGAGACCCCACTAAAAAATTGGGGCTCACGAGGCAGTAAAGAGGCAGTGGCGTGAAACGTCGTATTCAAAACCCCGCGTTGGCGGGTATTCTTCTATTGATCACTCTCCTGATGGCGGCATTAGCGCCAGCAACCAGTAGCGCCGCGCCCTATGCTGCGATGGTGATGGACGCACGAACAGGTGAAATTCTGCATTCGCGCAACGCGGATACACAATTGCACCCTGCATCCCTTACAAAAATGATGACGCTTTATATTGCCTTTCAGGCAATCGAGCGCGGTGAGATCAGTCTTGATGACATGGTCACCATCACCCCTTTGTCCGCCAACGAGCCACCCAGCAAGCTTGGCCTCGTCGCAGGGCAACGTATTCAATTCCGCTACCTTGTGCGCGCCGCTGGCGTTAAATCCGCCAATGATGCAGCAACCGCGATTGGTATCGCACTGGAAGGGAATGAGGCTGCTTTTGCCCGCCGCATGACCGCCACAGCCCGCGCAATGGGGATGACACGCACGACATTCCGGAATGCCCACGGCCTAACTGAAGCCGGCCACATGTCTACCGCGCGTGACATGACAGTGCTTGGTCGCCACATGATCTATGACTACCCGCAGTATTATAACATTTTCAGCCGCATCACGACGGATGCTGGTGTGCGTGAAGTCGCCAACACAAACCGCCGTTTCTTGAACGCCTATCGCGGTGCTGACGGCATCAAGACAGGCTACACCCGTGCAGCTGGTTTTAACCTTGTGGCGTCCGCAGAACGTGGCCAAGAGCGCATTATTGCAACGATGTTTGGTGGGTCTTCCACAGCACAGCGTAACGCCCGCGTTGCGGAATTACTTGATATGGGGTTTGCCCGCGCACCGAGTACCGCCAACCTTAACCGTCCCAGTGTGGTTGCACCACAAGGGTCAGGCAACGCGAACGCCCCTGCCCCCGGCACCACCGCGCGCACTGTTCGTGTAAATGGCCTTGTAAGCAGGTCTTTGCGCCCCAACGCGCGCCCCGCGCCAGAACAGCCAGCAGCACCTGCTGTAGCTTTGGTAGCGGTTGATGCAGATGTCATCGAAAACGCCATCAACGACGTCTTGCAAACAGCTGCGGCAGCGCCGAACGAAACGCCAGCCCCACAAGCACGTCCTGCTGATGTGGTTCTTGCCGCCGTGCAACAAGCCAGCCCTGCACCGAGCCAGCCCGAAATTGTCACCCGCATTTCCACCTCTGGCAGCCGTCTTTGGGGCGTCAACGTCGGGCGCTACAACTCACGCTATCAGGCGGAACGGGTGTTGCTGCGTGTGGCATTGAACGAAATGTCGACACTTGATGGCAGCCTACGCCGTGTGAACCAATCCAGCCGTGGGTTTGATGCGAATTTCATGGGATTGACCCGTGATGGCGCTGAACAAGCATGTGCACGCTTGCAAGCAAGGGGCACCACGTGTTTCATGATCGGGCCTGATTAAACCCGAGGAAGCACAATGGCCGTAATAGACGTTCGCCCGCCCAACACACCGACCCTATCCACGAGTAAGGCGGACCACTATGTTGGGGTACACCGCGTTTTCTGCGTTGGTCAGAACTACGCGGATCATGTCGCTGAAATGGGTGGTGACCCGAAGGCTGACCCGCCGATCTTTTTCATGAAGCCCGCGAGTGCGGTTGTCGCGTCTGGCAAAACAATTCCCTTCCCGCCAGCGACGAGTAACTTGCACCACGAGGTCGAGCTTGTCGTCGTAATGCAGCGCGGTGGCACAGATATTTCCGAGGCCGACGCCCTGGATCATGTTTATGGTTACGCAGTCGGGAACGACCTTACCCGCCGAGACATTCAGGCTGCTGCCAAAAGCAAAGGCGCCCCTTGGGATATGGCCAAAGGGTTCGACAATTCAGCAATTGTCGGCACTGTGCATCCAGTCTCAGAAGTGGGGCATCCAACATCTGGCACGGTCGTCTGTACTGTAGACGGTGAAGCCCGCCAGAATGGAGATTTAACGCAGATGATCTGGTCCGTGCCAGAAATCATTGCGACGCTGTCAAAGTTGGTGACGCTGGAAGCCGGTGACATCATCATGACGGGAACACCTGCTGGTGTTGGCCCGATTGTAAAGGGTCAGACCTGCGTTTGTGAAATCGAAGGGCTGTCCTCTGCGACGGTCACGTTTGAAGCCTAGCCAAACGCGGCTTTCATCAATTCCTGCGTGTAAGCTTCTTTAGGGGCGTCAAACACCGCGTCTACGTCCCCTGCTTCAACGATATCCCCACGTTTCATTACCATCACTTTGTGGGACAACGCGCGCACGACTTTAAGGTCGTGGGAGATGAAAAGATAAGCGAGCTGGTACTTCTGTTGCAGGTTACGCAGTAGCTCAACTATTTGTACTTGCACGGTCATATCCAGTGCCGATGTCGGCTCATCCAACACCACAAGTTTCGGGCGCAAGATCATGGCACGTGCAATCGCAATACGCTGGCGCTGGCCGCCGGAAAATTCGTGCGGGTAGCGATCCATGAGCACCGGATCGAGGCCGACTTCGCGCATGATGTCTGACACCATTTCACGAGAGTTTTTGCCCTCCGCAGTCCCGTGCACGGTCAAACCTTCAGCGATAATCTGCTCAACGGTCATACGTGGACTTAGCGAGCCATAGGGGTCTTGAAACACGATCTGCATTTCACTGCGCAACGGGCGCATCTGACGGTCAGCCACCCCCTGCAATTCCGACCCCATAAACACGATCCGCCCTTCTGAGCGGATCAAGCGCATCATCGCGAGCGCAAGGGTCGTTTTTCCAGACCCGGACTCGCCCACAATTCCGACGGTCTCCCCTGCCCGCACGGTGAAGGTCGCGTCGTTGACGGCCTTCACGTATCCAGTTGTCCGGCGCAGCAAGCCAGAGGTCAGAGGGAACCAGATTTTCAGGTTCTCGGCTTGGGCAACAATCTTGGCGAATGGGTCCACCGGGACAGGCGCGCCGGTGCTTTCCGCTTCCAGTAGTGTGCGGGTATATGCGTGTTTCGGATTGGCAAAAATCTCGGCGGTGGGGCCGTGTTCGACGATTTCGCCGTCTTTCATAACACAGACCCGATCCGCGATTTTTCGCACGATGGTCAGGTCGTGGGTGATGAACAACATCGACATATTTAGGTCGCGCTTAAGGTCTGCCAGCAAGTCCAAAATTTGCGCTTGAATAGTGACGTCCAGCGCTGTGGTTGGTTCGTCCGCGATCAGCATTTCAGGACCGTTCGCCAGCGCCATCGCGATCATCACACGCTGACGTTGACCACCCGAAAGTTGATGAGGGTACGCAGAAAGCCTGCTTTCGGGTTCGTGAATGCCGACTTGCAACAACAGTTCAATGATGCGCACACGCACGGCATCACCGCGCAGGCCTTGATGCAACTCAATACTTTCACGCAATTGCTTTTCGATGGTGTGCAGTGGGTTCAATGACGTCATCGGTTCTTGGAAGATGAAACTGATGTCATTACCACGCACTCGCCGCAGGTCTTTTTCCGACGCACCGATCATCTGGGTGCCATCATAGGTAATTGAGCCGCCGTAGGACGCACTGTCGCCAAGCAATTGAACCGTGGACAAGGCAGACACCGATTTTCCCGAACCGGATTCACCGACTAAAGCAACGGTTTCACCCTTATCAACATGAAACGACACACCGCGCACGGCGTGGGTTGTTTCCCCATCTTGGCGGAAATCAACCGTGAGGTTTTGAAC
>JAHBAO020000021.1 GCA_018500065.2 Octadecabacter sp.
GGCGATGTTCATGTTGTTGGTCACGACCAGCAGGTTCTCGTGATCAAGTAATTCGCGCGCGACGGCTTCGGTGGTGGTGCCAATGTTCATGAAGACGGAAGCCCCGTCAGGGATCGCTTCAGCACAGGCCATCGCGATTGCCTTCTTGCCATCCTCGTTCAGGCGGCGGCGTTCTTCATAGACGATATTGATGACACCGGAGGGGATGACGGCGCCACCATGGACGCGATCAAGGCGACCGCTGTCTGCCAATTCGGACAGATCCCGTCTGATAGTCTGAACCGTGACGTCGTATAATTCAGCCAGCCCTTCCACCGTTACCTTGCCATCTTTGCGCGCAAGTTCGAGTATTTCTTGCTGTCTAAAATTCGTGACCAACGCCGTCTCCTCAGAAGTGCAGACTGGCCTGTAATATGCAGACCGCATCGTTGCAGCATTCAGTTGTGAGGGTTGAACGTCAAGGGTGTGATTCGTTCGAGGTGTCCAATTTTACGCAATTTTCGGCCAAATTCGAAAAATAAATCCAGAAAAATAAGGCTAATATGAAAAACGAACACCAACGAACATTCGGTATTGACTGATGTGACGTTTAAGTGCCTACTGAAACGACGCCACAAACGGGGAGGTTTGCGGCGAAGAATTGGGGAGGGAGGCTTCATTGGATCATCGTGATCATAGCGACGTTGTCGACCTTTTTGTAATTGGTGGCGGCATAAACGGATGCGGCATCGCACGCGACGCTGCGGGGCGCGGTCTAAGCGTTGAACTTGCAGAAATGAACGATCTGGCCTCTGCGACCTCATCTGCCTCCACGAAACTTTTTCACGGCGGATTACGGTATCTTGAATACTTCGAAATCCGTCTGGTGCGCGAAGCCCTGATTGAACGCGAGACGCTTTTGAAGGCGATGCCGCATATTTCTTGGCCGATGCGATTTGTCCTGCCGTACCACAAGGACATGCGGTTCGAGGGGTCCACCCCGACGTCGAAAATCCTGAACGTCGTTATGCCATGGATGAAGGGGCGACGCCCTGCATGGCTGATCCGGTTCGGTCTGTTTCTCTATGACAATCTGGGTGGGCGCCAAATCCTGAAGGGGACGACGTCCCTAAATCTTGCCGGAACGCCGGAGGGTACGCCGCTTCAGGACCGGTTCGAGACAGCCTATGAGTATTCCGACTGCTGGATCGAAGACAGCCGGTTGGTCGTTCTGAATGCCCGCGATGCGCAGGCGCGTGGTGCACGGATCAATGTGCGCACCAAGGTCGTTGCCGCGCAGCAGGTGGACGGTCTTTGGCACGTTACTCTGGAAGATACAGATACGAAAGAACGTCGCGACGTGCGCGCCCGTCTTTTGGTGAACGCAGGTGGGCCGTGGGTCGAGGACGTGATCCGCAACCAAGTGCGCGTCAACGCGACCGAAGGTGTGCGTCTGGTACGCGGCAGCCACATCGTGACGCGAAAGCTTTATGATCACGACAAGTGCTATTTCTTTCAAGGCACCGACGGGCGGATCATCTTCATGATCCCCTATGAAACAGATTTCACGTTGATCGGGACGACGGACGCCGAGCATGATGATGTGTCCAAGAAGCCCGAATGCACCCCCGAAGAACAAAGCTATCTCGTCGATTTTGCGTCCAAGTATCTCAAGACGCCTGTCACGACCGACGATATCGTCTGGACTTATTCAGGCGTGCGCCCGCTTTATGATGACGGTGCGACCTCGGCCACGGCGGCGACACGCGATTACGTTTTGAAAATGAACGAAACAGCAGGCGCGCCGATGCTGAACATCTTTGGCGGCAAGATCACGACCTACCGAAAACTGGCAGAAGCGGCGATGGAAAAAATCGAGCCGTTCTTTGCGAACGTGGGAAAACCATGGACGGCTGGTGCGCCGATGCCGGGCGGCGATTTCCCGGTCGACGGGGTCGCGGACCTGACGGTGCAGTTGGCCAAGCAGTATCCCTTTTTGACGACTCGATGGTCCTCTCGTATGGTCAAGGCCTACGGGCTGGATGCGTTCGATGTGCTTGGGGATGCGACCATCGAGACCGATCTGGGGCGTAATTTCGGATTCAACCTGACGGAACGTGAAGCGAATTGGTTGATCCAAAACGAATTCGCGCGCACCGCCGAAGATGTCGTCTGGCGTCGCTCCAAACTCGGTCTGCGCATGACGGCACCAGAAATCAAATCGCTGGATGAGTGGATGGCATTAAATGCGCCAGCTCAGGCGAGCACTTCGCAGTCGGACCTGTGGAAAGGAAGTCAGTAATGTCGCTAATTCTAGAGGGTGTCACAAAGGTC
Organism: Octadecabacter sp.; assembly: GCA_018500065.2. Lineage (GTDB taxonomy): Bacteria > Pseudomonadota > Alphaproteobacteria > Rhodobacterales > Rhodobacteraceae > Octadecabacter. Next base: position 2,314 of record JAHBAO020000021.1, read on the forward strand.
GTGAATGGCCAGCACCATATTCACCCCACCGATCTTGAACTGAGCAGCGGAACGATGAACGTCCTGCTTGGCCCGACATTGGCGGGCAAGACATCACTGATGCGTCTGATGGCGGGGCTGGATGTGCCGACAACGGGCAAGATCATCTGGAATGGTACCGACGTCACCGGCATGCGGGTACAAGATCGCGGTGTGGCCATGGTGTACCAGCAGTTCATCAACTACCCGTCGATGACCGTCTACGACAACATTGCCAGCCCCATGCGGCTTTTGGGCAAATCGAAAACCGAGATCGACACGGCCGTCAGAAAGGCTGCGGAATTGATGAAGCTGACGCCCGAGTTGCTATGGCGCAAGCCGCTGGAATTGTCCGGTGGTCAGCAACAACGCTGCGCCTTGGCGCGTGCGCTCGTCAAAGAGGCGGGCTTGGTCTTGTTGGATGAACCTTTAGCAAACCTTGACTACAAGCTGCGCGAGGAACTGCGAGCAGAAATTCCAAAAATCTTCGAAGAGGCAGGATCGATCTTCGTCTACGCCACGACAGAACCCGAAGAGGCGCTTTTGCTGGGCGGCAATACGGCCACGATGTGGGAAGGCAGGATCACTCAATTCGGACCGGCACCGATCGTCTATCGCCAACCCGTAGACGCGACCACCGCGCGGGTGTTTTCCGACCCGCCTATGAACTTCCTGAACATCCGCATGTCCGGTGACCGCCTGCACTTTGGCGATGGTCAAAGCGCGCCAGCAACCGATGCTTATGCGGGTCTCGCGGAAGGAACGTACCTTGCAGGGTTTCGTTCCAACCATCTGGAATTGACGCAGAAGGGGCCGAGCGCCTTGGAATTCAGCACCACATTACAGGTCACAGAAATTACTGGGTCAGAAACATTCGTTCATCTGGATCACCACGGCGACAACTGGGTCGGCTTAATTCACGGGGTCAAGAACTTGGAAATCGGATCCACGATTCCGGTCTTTCTTGATCCAAAACACGTCTACATCTTTGCAGAAGACGGTGCGTCCGTCGCCCCTGCTTCTTATGCAACAGCGGCCTGAGGGAACACATAATGGCAAAAATCACCCTCCAAAATCTGGCGCATTCTTATCTGGCAAACCCGACGCGTGAAGAAGATTACGCGCTGAAATCCATGGACCATGATTGGGTAGACGGTGAAGCATATGCGCTTCTTGGATCGTCGGGCTGTGGCAAATCCACGCTTTTGAACATCATTTCCGGCCTGCTGCATCCCAGTGAGGGGCGCATCCTGTTTGATGGCAAAGACGTGACGATGGCGCCGACGACGCAGCGCAACATCGCGCAGGTTTTCCAGTTTCCCGTGGTCTATGACACGATGACCGTGCGCGACAATCTGGCCTTTCCCCTGCGCAATCGCGGGTCTGACCCTGCCTATATCAAAGAGCGGGTGCAGCAGATCGCAGCGATGATCGGGATGGAAGAGACGCTGGATCGCAAGGCGCGCGGCTTGACGGCGGACGCCAAACAAAAGATTTCGCTTGGTCGCGGCATGGTGCGCGAGGACGTGAACGCGTTGTTGTTTGACGAACCTTTGACTGTGATTGACCCGCATATGAAGTGGGAGTTGCGCACCCAGTTGAAATCCCTGCACCACGAATTCGGCCACACGATGATTTACGTGACCCACGACCAGACCGAGGCGCTTAC
>JAHBAO020000352.1 GCA_018500065.2 Octadecabacter sp.
GTCCGAATACTACTCAGGTCAACAAACCGATCAATCGACCGCAACAAGTGGTTTTGGGGAACGTGATCTTCCAACGAGAACTCATAAAACAGAGCTGCCTGCGCCTCCTGCCTTGGTCCCAACATCGCAAATCCCCCAATCAATAAAGGAATTGAATCAGCGATTACCCCTTCGATCAAGCAAGAGTTTTTCAACACAATCAGCCCAATGCGACGGATGCTGCGCTGTGCGCAAATGTCCGCCTTTCGGAGAATTAAGGGTAAATTTAGGAAGGTGGCTCCAACTGACTAATAGCCTGACGAACCACAACCTGCGACGGCCTTCAAAGTTAGTGATAGCCTCCGCACTTCCGTCGATAATCGACTGAAAGTGGACCTGCACGTAAAGAGCGCGATGAGCAGCAAGTTCGTCACCGAGGGAGCGTGAACGTGATGAAATTCACTATTCGAATGCACTTCCTCTCTTAGGCTGGTGGCGAATACTCAGTACCCGCGATCCCGGCCATCCGCGTTAGCACGTCGTCACCCAGCTGCGCCAACCAGTAAAGCAAATCGATGAAGATCCAATTCTCGGCCAGCTTGTCGCCCTCGCGGCGATAGATATCAATCACGCGGAATTCACACGCCTTGTCGGTGCCGGGCATTCCCATGAATCCGCCATGGAGTTTGGCTGTGAAGTTGGGCCAGCCAAAGAAACCGCCATACTGCCCCTCTGCCAACCGCGCCACGTGGTTCGTGGACGAGCGATCGTAGAATGCAGCACGAAATGGACCCGAGTGTTGCTTGGCGTAGCGTTCGATTGTGTAGGTCGCACCAATGCCCGTCGGACCCCACCAGATCATATCGTCATGCCATGTGCGGGCCAGTTCTTCTTCCAAGGGAAGACCCAACTGCCATGTACCCAGATCGCCAATCATCGCGTTGATCGCCGCCAAGGTAGCGGCGCCCTCTGCCGCCGGCTGCGCTTCATGCAAAAGTCCATCATGCGTCATTGGACCCGGTTGAACCAATTGCGCCGCGGTTTGCGGCGGAAACGGGTTCTGCCCTGCCTGCACCATCAAATGGGGTATGTCGACGTGCAGCATCGTCTCGGCAATCTTGCCGTTCTCAATGCGGTTAAACTCGCAATAGCGCAACATGGTGATCTTACGGCTTGGACGGATGCCCAGCCACACCGCATCAAACAGCCCCAAAAGATGCCCCATAGAGACCACCCAGACCCCCTCGCCCACGGTATTTTCGCCCGCAAAGAAGATATCCTCGCGTCGCTGCAACCGTGTCAGGGACTCCAACAATGGCCCCCAAAACACCCGCGCTACATCACCAGCACCGTGTTGTTCATAAAAGGGGTGCATACCGCGCCAGTGCCAATCTGCGGTCGTATGGACGGCCAGCACGTCCCCAATCGTTTCTGGGGTCGCACCTTTCATGTCCGAGTAAAGTGCGCGCACAATTGCCTTTTGATCTTGAAACATCTCTTATCCTTTAACAGCGCCCGCCGTCAGACCTGACACGATCTGACGCTGGAAGAACAGAATCAACACAAACAATGGCGCCGTGGCCGACACAACCGCCGCAACCGCAAACATAACGTTTCCTTCCTCGAACGTAGAGCCGAGGAAGGAGGCAATTTTCGGGACCATCGTCGCATTGTCTTGACTTAGCAACACCGCCGTCACGGCGAAGTCGTTATAGGCCAGCAGGAACGAAAACAGACCCGTCGTAATCACGCCCGGCCACATCACCGGGATAATCACATGGCGGAACGCCTGAAAGCGCGTGCAGCCATCGACCATTGCGCTTTCGTCCAGATCTTTAGGGATGGTCAGAAAAAACGAATGCAGCATCCACAACGTAAACGGCTGGTTGATCGCGACCAAAACGATGATCGAGGTTTCCAACCGACCCCAGACGCCCCATTCAAAGAACGGCAACAAATAGCCCGACACCAGCGTGATATGCGGCATGGCGCGAAACACCAGCGCCAGCATCAACAGCCAGAACGCATACCGGTAGCCGGACCGCGCCAGCGCGTAGCCCCCCAATGTGCCAAACGTCAACGAAATCACAACAACGCAGACCACCACGATCATAGTGTTCAAGGCCGCGCGCCAGAATTCCTTTTCGATCCATGCGCCTTCATAACCGTTCAACGTGAAATAGCCGCCCGTCTCGGCGATGGTGCGCGTGCCCGACAGCGCATTCGTCCAATCCGCCTTCGAAAAGAAATCCCCCTGCACTTTGAAGGATCCCCAAAGGGTCCACAAAAAGGGAAAGGACGCGATCACGGCCCAAAGGACGATCAGTACCCCCGTAAGAATGACCAGCCCGCGTGAGCGTTGAGAAGCCTTGGACGCCATGATCAAACCCGCTTTCGGTTAAAGTCGCGCCATGTGCGGATCAGCACAGGCGTCAGAAGAATGGCCACGCCACAGATCGTAAGGACCGAAGTAGCCGCCGCAGAGCCGAACAGCTGCACATCGCCACCGCGCAAATCATTGAAAATAACCCAACTCAGAGAGGTGGCAGAGGCCTGCGCGCTAAAGCCGACGATGGGTTCAAAAACGCGGAAGTTGTCCATCAACTGGATTAGCGTGATGAATACCGCAAGCGGGGCCACGTAAGGAAACACCACATAGCGCACCTTCTGCCAGCGCCCCGCCCCGTCAAGTGACGCGGCCTCCAACGTGTCTTCGGGCACGGTTTGCAGGCCCGCATAGAAGACAACGAAGGCGAAAGGCGTTGATGACCAAACCCCATACACCATCAACATCACCCAGGTCAGCCAAGGCGACGCCTTTAACGACAGGGAATTATCATCAAAGATGTTTTGCAACGCGGCGCCCAGAACGCCCTCTGCATCGACCATCCAGAAAAGGATCAATGATCCCACCAGAGGCGTCACGATCATCGGCAACAAAGAAACAAAGATCGTCGGCCCCTTGAAAACGCGCGGCAATGAATTGACACCCAGCGCAATGAACAACCCAAAGAGCAGCACCAGTGGCGTCACCACAAACGTGAATGTCAGCGTAAAACTAAGGGCCTTATAGAAGGGCAGGTTGTAAACCGCAGACAGGAAACCGCTCCATGTGTCTTGGGTGGCCCATGCTTCTCCCACTTCGTCAAAGGCCAGATGCGCGCGGTTGGTGTAGGTGCCCAGCCCGTTAAAGCGGCCCAAAGGCTGCTCTTCGCGCAATTGCCGCATCGCCTCTTGATCGACGTTGACCTCGGGTGTGCACCCGAACGGGCCACAATTCTCGACCTCGATCAAAACCTGTTCGTGCTCGATATGCATCGATTGCACGATGACCGAGATGATGGGGACGAAAATGAACAAAAACATCGCCAGAGCGGACGGCAGAATGAACCACATGAAGGTCTTATGGGGCATCGTGTCGGTCGCTCCTGTTATCGGTGATCTTATGGGTGGGCCGCCCCGACGGGGACGGCCCTGTGTCGTCTTACTCGATGAAGCCTTGCTCGGTCGCCGCGGCGATATAGGCCGCTTCGACGTCTGCAAGCGCCTGCTCGGCGCTCTCTTCACCTTGCATGAATTCTGCCAGCTCGTTGCCAAGGGCCGTGTGCATTAGCCCCATGAAGGGGATCATCGGATAGGGCTTGGTGCCCGACGCTGCGGTTGCCGCAACGCCAGCCGCGGCGGGGCCGGGCTTATAGGCAGGCGACAGCCAGACAGCCGCGTCATTGTTGGCCGAGACGACCTCGTCACGCATGCCGTGGACCATCGCGATGAAGGATGCCTCTGCGTCTTCGTCGCTGATGTTGCTGGCGACCGTGAAGCCGTCCCACCACAAGGTCGAGGCTGGCGTATCACCGCCCGCAACGGTCGGCGCGCCTGCCAAGACGGTCGTGGATGTCACTTCTTCGGTGGATCCTTCGTCATCCAGGATCGGCCCGCCACGTGACCCCCACATAAAGCCGAGCGCCGCATTGCCTGCTTCCCATTCTGCCGCTGTCTCGTTTGAGGCAAACGTCAAGAAGTCAGGATCGGAATACTCGGCCAGCGCCTTCATCATTTCCAGCGTGGCAACACCGGTTTCGTTGTTGATGGCTGGGTTCGCAGAGCCGGCCTCAAAGAAGTCGCCGCCGTGGCCCAGATACATATTGATGAACTCCTCACCAAGGTTCCAGCCCACGGCTGTGTTGGTGATGAACGGGTTTTCCATCAGCCCCTGACTGCGAATTTCCTCGGCAGCGGCCAGAACCTCTTCGTAGGTGGTGGGCACGTCAACACCCGCAGCCTCAAGCACGTCAGAGCGATAGAACAGATGCTGCGCGTTCGCCATAAACGCAATTGCCACAACCTCTCCCCCCACCGAGATGCGCTGATTCATGGGAATGTCGGGCGCATGGGCTGCGATCAGATCGTCCAGAGGACGGATCAGGCCTTCGTTCAGCAATGCAACGATCGAACTGTTGGCAACAACGGCGACGGTATACTCGGCCGGATTGGCGGTCAGGGCTGCAACCTGGATGTCGCGATGCTCGGTCGTGGCGTTTGTGGTAACGTCAGCGCCCTCGCACTCAGCGGCGCCCGCGCTTACGGCGTTCACGGCGGCAAAGTCGTTGGAAAGAATGCTGGCGCGCCCTTCGGCGCCACAGCCGTGGCCGTCCGCGTAAGCGGCCGCTCCCATCGTCAGAGCAACGGCCGTTGCCCCCATCAATTTGGTCATTTTCGTCATCTTGTCTTCTCCCGTTGGTGTATTTTTTTGGACGCACTCCACCGTTTCGAATCAGAGCCCGCCATGCATACGTTTGCAATCAAACGGCGGGTTTAAGCGTAATGCAAGAAAAAACGCAAATCGGCGCCTCTCGCTTCGCGATGCTGCAACTGCGAGCAAAACAAACGTATAGAAATCACTTGCCGCGACCCTAGAATCGGAATTACACCTATTGCATACGTTTGCAAGAAAGGCGCCCTCACGGCCGAAATTCAGCTCAAAAATATCCACAAACGCTGGGGCAGTTTTGTCGGCGTCGAGAATTTCGACCTCACCATCGCGGACCAGGAATTCCTTGTCCTTCTTGGCCCGTCAGGTTGCGGCAAGACAACGACGATGCGGATGATCGCAGGACTGGAAGACCCCACCGAGGGCGACATCCTTGTGGACGGCAAACGTATCAACGATCTTGAGCCCAAAGACCGCGATTGCGCCATGGTATTCCAGTCTTACGCGCTCTACCCCAACCTCGACGTCTATGAGAACATCCGTTTCCCGCTGCGCATGCGCAAAGTCCCATCATCCGAGCACAAAGAGCGCGTCATGCGTGCCTCGGCGATGGTCGAGCTCGACGATTTCCTGCACCGTAAGCCTGCGGCACTCTCAGGTGGACAACGCCAACGCGTGGCCTTGGCCCGTGCAATCGTGCGTCAGCCCAACGTTTTTCTGATGGATGAGCCGCTGTCCAATCTCGACGCCAAGTTGCGGGTTTCTACGCGCGCCCAGATTAAGAACCTCAGCCACGAGCTAAAGGTCACAACGATCTATGTGACCCACGACCAGATCGAAGCCATGACACTGGCTGACCGTGTTGTCGTTATGTCAGCAGGTGTCGTTCAACAAGTTGGCTCCCCTACAGAGATATACGACAATCCAGCCAATACCTTCGTGGCCAGCTTCATCGGGTCTCCTGCCATGAACCTGCTTGAAGGTACAATCGACGGCGGCACCTTCACCGGCAATGACGTTACAATCACAGGATTGAACAGCACGCTCTCTGGCCCAGTCACTCTTGGCTACCGCGCCGAAGACGCCGCGATTGGTGGTGATGCTCCATCTGTGAACGCACCGGTCTATTCGATGGAGCTGTTGGGCGATGCCACAATGGTCACATTTCGTATCGGTGGCACCATCGCGACGGTGAAGGCCGACAAAGACTTCCGCGCCGCGATCGGCGAAACTGTTGCCGCTACAATTCCTGCTGCGACCTGCCACCTGTTTGATGCCAACACCGGCGAGCGTCTTTGAGTCATGGGCCAAGCACTTAAACTGGTGAAAGATATGGAAGCGGCGCTTGGCCGTGCGGAAACAGACCTATCCCCTTGGTTTCACGAGGATTTCATCTGGGATGGCAACCGCGGCTGTGGCGTCAAACATGGGCTTGCCGGCTTTGTTGCCGGTTGGCAATCCCCATGGCGCGCCTTCCTGTCCGACCGCAGCTACCACACGACGCAATGGCTCGAAGACGGCGATTGGGTCTCGTGTTTCGGTTACGCCGAAGGGGTCCACTCGGGCCCCTTTATGGGGATCGCCCCCACCGGCAAGACCCTGCGCGTTCCCTACATCGACTTCTGGCAAATCCGCGACGGCCGGATCGCCTATAACAAAGTCTCGGTCGACCTCGCCGAGGCCCTCCATCAACTCGGCCATGACGTCTTTGGCGGTCATGGCTGGGACACGCCCCCCATAACAGGAGCCGCACCATGACCATCCGCCACCTGAAAACCGCCCGCTCCGCCGCCGCTCGCGCCGAAGACGATGCCAAAACTCGCGCTATTGTCGAAGCCGGCCTGAAGGAGATCGAAACCAAAGGTGACGCCGCTGTACACGAGATGTCAGTGAAGTTCGATAATTACGACCGCGAAAGCTACCGCCTTTCGCAGGCCGAGATTGAGGCCCTTATCGCCAAGGTCACCCCGCGCGAACTGGCCGATATCAAGTTCGCGCAAGAACAGGTGCGAGTCTTCGCGCAACACCAGCGCGACTCCATGTTGGATATCGAAGTTGAAACCATGCCCGGCGTGATCCTCGGGCACAAAAACATCCCCGTTCAATCGGTTGGCTGCTACGTGCCCGGCGGCAAGTTCCCCATGGTCGCCTCCGCGCACATGTCAGTCGCGACCGCATCGGTCGCCAAAGTCCCGCGCATCATCGCCTGCACGCCCCCTTTCAAAGGCGCACCAAACCCCGCCGTCATCGCGGCCATGCACCTTGGCGGAGCGCATGAAATCTACGTCATGGGCGGCATCCAGGCCATCGGTGCCATGGCTATTGGCACCGAAACAATTGACCCCGTCCACATGCTCGTCGGCCCCGGCAATGCCTTCGTCGCCGAAGCCAAACGCCAGCTCTTTGGCCGCGTCGGTATCGACCTATTTGCTGGCCCCACAGAAACCATGGTCATCGCCGATGAGACTGCCGCCGACGGTGAACTCTGCGCTACGGACCTGCTTGGCCAAGCTGAACACGGCTATAACTCCCCAGCCGTTTTGCTCACCAACTCGGAAAAACTCGCCAAGGATACGCTGGCTGAAATCGACCGCATTCTAAAAATCATCCCGACCGCCGATACCGCCGGAAAAAGCTGGGAAGACTACGGCGAAGTCATCGTCTGCGACACCTATGACGAGATGCTCGCAGTCGCCGACGACATTGCATCCGAACATGTTCAAGTGATGACAGATCGCGACGATTGGTTCCTTGAAAAGATGACATGCTATGGTGCTCTGTTCCTTGGCCCGCGCACCAACGTGTCCAACGGCGACAAAGTTATCGGCACCAACCACACCCTTCCCACCAAAAAGGCGGGCCGCTATACGGGGGGGCTTTGGGTCGGCAAGTATCTGAAAACCCATAGCTATCAGAAAATCACCACAGATGAGGCCGCGACGCTGGTCGGCGAATACGGCTCGCGGCTGTGCATGCTCGAAGGGTTCGTGGGCCACGCCGAACAATGCAACATCCGCGTGCGCCGCTACGGCGGCATCAACGTACCCTACGGGGAAGGCGCGCCCTACCGGAAAGCCGCAGAATGAAGACTCACCCCGCCCTTGTTGCCTTTCGCACGGCCCTGCAAGATGCCTCTTCCGCGGCCTCACGGGTTATCGCCGAC
>JAHBAO020000222.1 GCA_018500065.2 Octadecabacter sp.
CCGCTGTGAACAAGCAATCCGAGATCGACAAGCTGACCGACCGCGCGCTGGTCGCACGCTGGCCGCTTGGCCGTATTGATCCGACATTGCGCGCGCTGTTTCGTGCGGCTGGTGTCGAAATCCTTGGCCGCGATACGCCGCCGCGCGTGGCGATTACCGAATATGTCGACGTTGCGCGCGCGTTTTTCGACGATGGCGATGAACCGAAGTTCGTGAATGCGGTGCTGGATCATATGGCGAAAGAAGCAAAGCCAGACGCGTTCTAGGCGGGTGTCCGCCGCGGCCAAATGCCGCCCGACCTTTGACAGTGCAGGGAAACCGCTTATCCTAAAGCGCAGGAGGCGCTGCCATGTCGACTCGGAAAACACCTGATTTAATCAAAGTATATATCAAAAGCTGTGTGGTCGGTTTCATCCTTGCGGCCATATTTGTCGGCGCGGTCATATGGTTCGACGTGGCTGGGGTCGGTGGTTTGATCATGCGATCCGACATCGGCCTGATGGCTGCGATCGTATTTTGGGTGTTGAACGGGATCGTGTTTGCGGGTGTACAATTCTCCATTGTGATCATGACAATGGGGGAACGCGATGATGACGACGATCATCGTCGCGGCCGCATGATGCCCGTCTTTCCACCTGAACCCATTCCGGTACACGCGCCAGCGCGCAAACCAAAGCACCGATAAGTCATTGAATTTGTTGAAGGTGGCGGGCCCCGCAGCAACCGTAGGGTCATGTATTCCCGAGGACCTGTATGTACAGGTGGTAGCCAGGTAACGAAGCCAGAGCCCCGACAGCGCCAGCCACCTCGGATTTGCGTAAGGCCACTGGAATTATGCCACTGTGTTACGAGAGGAGCAGAAGCCCGCCACGACAACAGGTAGTGCGGCACGCGGGCTTCTACAAGGGCTGTGTTATGCGCCGTGCAGTGCTTGGCGCAGGTCCGCAAAATGCCCTTCCCGCCCTTTGTCGAGCGCGAGTGTGAGGCCAAATGCCTCCACGGATGCCGGTAACCGTTCATGGACCAAGGACAGGCGCCTGCCGTCTGCTACGTCTTTGAGCGCCCATTTTATTGGGCCATTCAGCGACTTGGCCCTTTACGTTGCGACCAGATGTTCCAGCTGTCACGAACCCGACAGTCAAAACGCGAATTGCAAAGCCGCCGAGCAAGAACGCAAGCAAAACGTTGTTGCGCCAGCGAAACAGAAATGTGCTTGATCAACGCGGTGGTTTTTCACCAGCATGGATAAAGCCTTCCTGAATGCAGATTGCTAAATCTAACGCCTGATTTTGCAGCCAAGCAAGGTTTAATCCTGTGCAAGGCTTGACCGATGTTCATGTATTGTTCATGCTTAATGAATGCCCGATGACGCGATCCTTGATGATATAAGCAATTACCAACCCGGCCAATTACTGGCGCGCGGGGTGTGCCGCCATTTGCGTAGTCATGATTTTGTGTGTGTCGAGGAACTGGTGCCAACACGCGGGCTACGGGTTGATGTGATGGCCCTTGGGCCAAAAGGCGAAGTCTGGATTGTGGAATGCAAATCCAGCCGGGCGGATTTCCAGTCAGACAACAAATGGCAGGGCTATCTGGAATGGTGTGACCGTTTCTTTTGGGCCGTTGATCCCGAGTTCCCGACAGAATTGCTGCCGGATGAGACTGGGCTGATCATTGCAGATGCCTATGGCGGCGAAGTGGTACGCATGGCGGCTGAAGACAAGCTTGCACCGGCGCGGCGCAAGGTGATGGTGCAAAAGTTTGCACGTACGGCAGCGCAGAGATTGCAGGTTTTCCGCGACCCGACGCATCGCCTGAGAACTGGGATGCTCTAGCGGCGTGCCAGCGCCAAGGACGCAAGACCCGTTGTGAAAATCACCGCGAGGCCAGCAAAGCTGACCCAGTCGGGCCAATCCGAAAACACCAGATAGCCAAATAGTGTCGCAGGAATGAGTTGGGTGTAGATGAGCGGTGCAATCACGCTTGAGGGCGTTGTTTTGCTGAGTGTTACAAGCATCAAGTTCCCCAAAGCCGAGCCGAAAGCACTGATGGCGATCAAACCAAGGGCGGCCCATGTGATGCTTTCAGGCCATGCGGTCAGACCAAATGGCGCGAGGATGATCGCGCCAAGAAAAAGCTGTGAAAACAACAACATTCTTGGCCGGTAGAGCGGTGCGATCCAGCGCGTCGAGACAACGTAACTGCCGTGCAGCACACCCGCGAGGACAGCAAGCCCGATACCAATCGTAACCCCGAAACCGGGTTTCACGACAAGAAGAACACCGAGAAAGCTGAGGCCTAACAAAACGCTGCGGGCAAGTGTGATCCGTTCTTTCAACAGCACCGCAGAGAGGGCGAATGCAAAGATCGGGCCGACAAAGAAGGCGCCAAACACGTTGGCCACAGGTTCGGTGCGTAGGGCCGTGAGAATGCAGCTAATACCGCCCATGATGAACAGCGCGCGCAACAAAACGCGCGGATCGCGCAGGGCAGGGGCATCTGTGCGGGTCAGCCCGCAAAATGGCAGCAAGACAACACAGGCGAGCGCAAAGCGGGTCCACGCGATGAACAGCGGGCTGAAACCGTCTTGTGTCAGCACTTTCGCGGCGACATCCCCGCCGACGATCAACGCCATTGAGGTCACCATCACCAGCCCAACGCGCCAAAGCGCAACAGGGTGCATTTAGCGGGACTTCACCATGCGGGCTGCCTTGGCAGCGGCAACGATTTCTTCAGCGATTTCCTCGGCTTCTTCGGGCGAGAAGTCCATCGGGATCTCAATACCGGAGCCTTCGATGAACAGGCGTACCTGCCCAATGTCGGTTGGCCCGATTTGCAGGTTTGCTTCGATGTCGCGCTCGTCGTTAATGCCCATGACCTTGATCCTTTGGATATGCTTGGGCCGATTTACCCCGTGCGGGCGCTTCTTAGCAAGGGCTGTGCAAAAACGCCGGGCGAAAGCGCGGCTTGGGTCTTGCAATCATACGCTGCCCTCGCTAAATCGACCTTCATGCCGCCTTAGCTCAGTTGGTTAGAGCACTGGTTTGTGGAACCAGGGGTCCCCCGTTCAAGCCGGGGAGGCGGTACCATCCCCCCTTTTCTTAGATGCGCGACCGTGCGACCAAGGCATATGGCATTGGCGATAACCCTTTTGATATCCGGTTGCGGTGTGGCGGTGTTTTACGCGCTTGCGCTGCCTTTGCCTTGGCTATTGGGGCCATTGCTGGGCTGTCTTATCGCGGCATTGTGCGGGGTGCGATTGCAAGGCGCGCCGCGTTCCAGCCAAGTCATGCGCACGATTTTGGGCGTTGCTGTCGGCGCGACCATCACACCTGCCTTATTTTCACAGATGGGAACTTTGATCTGGACGTTGGCATTGGTGCCGCCTTTGGTCATTTGCGTGGGCGCTGTTGGCTATCCACTGTTTCGCAAGGGGTTCGGGTTTGACCATCCGACGGCGTTTTATGCGGCAATGCCCGGTGGGTTGCAGGACATGCTGTTGTTTGGCGAAGAAGCAGGCGGCGACGTGCGCGCATTGTCGTTGATCCACGCGACGCGCGTATTGATTGTGGTGTCGATTTTACCGTTTGCTTTCGCATATTTGTACGGCGTGGACATGAACCAGCCCGTTGGCGAGCCGCTCACGTCCGTGCCGTGGCAGGAGTTAGTTTTGCTAGCGGTTGCGGGCATCGCAGGGTGGCGCATCGCCGCTTTTATCGGGCTGTTTGGTGCGTCCCTGCTGGGGCCGCTGTTCTTGACGGCGGCATTGTCTTTGTTGGATGTCATTCATCACCGCCCCCCCGCCGAAGCGATCCAAGCAGCGCAGTTTTTCATCGGCTTTACGGTCGGGGTGAAATACGCGGGCATTTCATGGCGCGAATTGCGGGTGGATGTAACAGCGGGTGTGGTCTTTTCGGTACTGAGCCTGATGGTCTCAGCGGTGTTTGCCTATTGCATTGTCCAGCTTGGCTGGTTGCCATTTACCGAAGCGGTCCTCGCGTTTTCACCGGGTGGGCAAGCCGAAATGGCGATTGTCGCACTGGTTGCTGGTGCGGATGCGGCCGTGGTTGTGGCGCATCATTTGGTGCGGATTGTGTTTGTGATCATGGGCGCGCCAATGGTGAACCGCTGGTTTGGATGAGACGTCGGGATGCCTCCGGCGGGAGTTTTTTGCCAAGATGAAGACGCAGCGCGGGCACGTTAGTTGATGTCGAGTTCTGCCACGAGGGGGGCCCAGCCTGCGCCGTGCATATCGCGATCCGTGCGCGATCCTTGGATCGTTGGGCGGGGGAGTGAGAACTTTATGACATTTAGGTCCGCAATATCGAAACGCTTGATTTGATCAGGCGTGGTCTTGAACAGCGCGGCGATGCGAGCTGTGCTAAGGCCTTCAACAATCTGCGCGTAAGCCGCTGGTGTGCCACAGAAAATATCAATGGTCAGCCAGAATGGGCCTGCGTTTTTCGAGCGCACTTTCTGCACGATTTGCGAGACGCTAGACATCTGTGACCTCCAGCCTGAAGGCGTCCATCGGATCGGCCAATTCCATCACATGGTGCAGCACGAATTCATAGGCTGCCCCGCGATCTATTTCAGCAGGCGAAAAGGGAAACGCGAAGGTCGGTTGTTCTTCTGCTTGGGTCAACGGGTGATGCAACAGGTAGGGGTTCATCAGTTTGCCCAGCGTGTTGGCGGTGGCTTGATCAGGCGCTGTAAGAATTGCCAGCACACCGAGTTCCGTGGCGTTTGAGGTTCTGGTTTCCAAATACCCAAGGTTTGCATCTTGCCCGATGATGCGCAGCTCAGCGTGCCATGTGGCGGGGTCTAGCCCGATCCGATCCGCGACTTTCAGCCCGTGTTTTAGCAAGATATCATCGCACCAGCTTTGGGCGTTTTCCACATAGTGGGCGTCGCGCAGGATGGCCATCAGGATGGTCTGATATCCTGTGATCCGCGCACCTTCGAGTTTGACGCTATAGGCGTCGGAGGGCACCCACTTGGACCCATCGACACGCACCGAACGTTCATCGATGGCAGTATATTTCGCACCAGTTACGTCCAGATAGCCACCCGGCTCATACAGGATAAACGGGTCCGAGTTTTCATAAAGCATATGGGCTGAAACCGTGTGCGGGGTGGCAAATGCACCGTCTGCCATTGGGGTGACGGTGAAGCCTGTGTCGTCGAAATCAACGAGGATCACGCCCGATTGTGGATTGGTGGCACAGAGTGCCCCGCATTCACCGATCTTGGCGCCGTGCCACGCGCCGCCCGCGTGATTGCCGTTTGCCAAGGGCAGGGCGGCGATGATCGCGGTGTCAGTGGTGCGGCCAGCGATGATGATGTCGGCGCCAGTTTCAAGCGCTGCATTGATTTGCTCGGCCCCTGCAAGGGCGACGATGTGGGTGCAGCTTTCGATGGTTGCGGTATCTATGTCTGGCGCGGCCGAAAGCGGGGTGAGCGAGGATCGCGCAATTTTGCGCGGGTCTTGTTCGCTGTAGAGGCGTGCAATCTTGGCGGTTGCGCCGAGGTCGGACAGGATTTCCAGAGTGATTTCATAAAGCCAATCAACGGTACTGTCAGTCCCGCAGGTGCCAGCGGTGCCTATGACCAGTGGGCAGTCGGCGGCAATGCGGGCTTCTATCAACCCCTGCCATTCGGCCTTTGTACTTTCGCGCGCGTATTTGGATACGCCGCGCCCGAGATAGGATGGGCCGGAATCTGTTGAACCGCCATCTATCGCGATCAGGTCAGGCTTGGCTGTGACCGCGCGCTCCAGCGCGACCTTGTCATAGCCAAGGCCCAGCGCACCGGAGGGGATGAGGACCCTAGTCACTGACGCGCTGCGGCTTTGTGAGGAAGCGGCGCAAGAAGATCGGTGCAAAGAACCCCAAGACAGCGGCAATCAGAAGCCCAGTTGCGATGTAAGATATGTCTTCTGGCTGCGTTGGGCGCGTATAGATCAGGCCCCACGCGCTGCCGTCTGACAGCACCATTGCATCGCGCAACTGCTTTTCCATCTGATGACCCAGAAGAATACCCAGGATCACCGGAACGGTCGGAATATCCAGCTTGCGCAGCACATACCCCAGCACACCAAAGCCCACGACCAACAGCAGATCAAAATAGCTGCCCGTTAGGGAATAGATGCCGACGAAGCTGACCATCGTAACACCGGGCAGCAGAATTGCAGGCGGCACTTGCAGGACTTTGACGAAGACTTTGACCATCGGCACGTTCATGATCAGCAACACGAAATTGGCGATCAAAAGTGCTGCGATCAGCCCCCAGACCACGTCAGGGCGATCCGTAAACAGCGTTGGCCCCGGTGTGATGTTGAGCGTCACGAGAACCGCAAGCAAGACCGCTGTGGTGCCCGATCCGGGCACACCAAGCGTCAGCATCGGCACAAGCGCGCCACCTGCGGCAGAATTGTTGCCAGCCTCTGGTGCCGCGACCCCTTTGGGCACACCCGTGCCGAAGCCGCCTTTGTCC
This sequence comes from Octadecabacter sp., assembly GCA_018500065.2. Taxonomy (GTDB): domain Bacteria; phylum Pseudomonadota; class Alphaproteobacteria; order Rhodobacterales; family Rhodobacteraceae; genus Octadecabacter. Next base: position 6,496 of record JAHBAO020000222.1, read on the forward strand.
CCAGCAATGGATTTCTCCATCATGTAGGTCATGAAACTGCCCAAACTGGCGCCTGCACCGGGCAAGACGCCCGCAAAAAAGCCAAGGAACGAGGAGCGCAGCATGGTCCATTTGGTGTCCCAAATGTCTTTCCACGGAACCTTAACCTTGCCCACAATAACGCCCACGGCAGATGATTTTCCATGACTTTCGATGAAAAAGAAAATCTCGGAGACGGCGAACAGGCCCACGATCGCAACAAGGAAATCGACACCGTCATAAAGGTGCAGATTGCCCCCCGTCATGCGCGGCAAGCCAGAGTTCGGGTCAAGCCCGATCATCGCGATCATCAGGCCGATACAAGACGCAAGCGCGGCCTTGGCTTGGTTGTTGGATGAAATGCCGCCCAAGGTCGCAAAGGCCAGCAGATAAAGGGCGAAATACTCGCCCGGTCCGAATTCGTAAGCCACACGGGATAACAAGGGTGCCAACAGCATCAGGCCAATGGTGGCCAGCAATGCCCCGACAAAAGAGGCCACACCGGAAATCACCAGCGCATCACTTGCGCGGCCGTTCTTGGCCATCGGGTAGCCGTCAAGCGTGGTCATCAACGCAGGCTCGTCACCCGGAATGTTCAGCAAGATCGAGGAAATACGCCCGCCATACATCGCGCCGTAATAGATCGACGTCAGCAGGACGAGGGCGGAAACCGCATCAAGCCCCATTGAAAACGTGATCGGGATCATGATCGCCACGCCATTGGATGGCCCAAGGCCGGGCAAGGCGCCCACGATGGTTCCGATGAAGCAGCCCAAGATCGCCAGCATCAGCGTCCACGGTGATAGCGCGATGGAGAACCCGAGCGCGAGGTTGTCTAGAATTTCCATGTTAGAACCAACCTTTTCCGAACGGCACAAGGCCAAGATCAAGAATATAACGGAACAGCACGAACAGCCCGATAGAAAGGCCAAGGCCCGTCAGCAGCGCCCGTATCGGTTTGGGGGTGATCTGATAGCTAAGTGCACCCGACACGATCGCGGTCGGAATGAGAAAACCCAGTGGTTTTAACGCGTAGGAATAGCCTACGAGCAGAAGAACAGAGATGATGATGGACACGACGGTCCACATCACAGGCCAGTCGGGTTCCTCGTCCGGTCGCAGGATCATCACCACGCAACAGATGATTGCGACGGACGCAACACCGATGGGGAATGCCTTTGATCCGACGGGATCTGACAAGAAACTGACCTGAACTTGCATGGCGCTCGCGATATACACGAGCGCCACACAGATCATGGCCAGACCAAAAATGCGGTCTGACAGACGACCCATCTTACTGGATTACGCCGATTTCGCGGGACAGTTCCTCGGTGGAGGCAACAACGCCATCAATCCAGCTTTGGAAGTCATCACCGACTTTGGTGAACGGTGCGAGACCGTTGTCTGTCATGGCTTGCTGCCACTCAGCAGAGTCTGCAACAGCCTGAAGGCGCTCTGCCCAAGCGTTAAAGTCCGCGTCAGAGATGCCTTTTGGCACATAAAGACCGCGCCAGTTCACGGCCACAACGTCGTAGCCCTGTTCCATCGCTGTCGGGATGTCGTCAAAGCCCGGAACACGCTCTTCTGTCAGCACGGCCAGCACGCGGATGTCACCGGAGCCAAGGAAACCAACAACTTCGGACATGTCGCCCGTCATCGCTTGGGTGAAGCCACCAACGGTTTGGGTGATCGCGTCTGCGCCACCATCAACACCGATGTAACGCACGGCTGTGATGTCATCAAAACCAGCAGCTGTCAGAACTTGTAGCGGCTTGAGGTGGTCAAACCCACCCACGGCAGACCCGCCCGCAAAGGCAACGGAGCCTGGATCAGCGATGATTGCGTCGATCAGCTCATTCAGGGACTGGTACGGGCTGTCAGCAGCCACAACAATCACACCCGGGTCAGCACCGATGGCACCAACAAAACGAACTTGATCAGCGGTTGCACCACCATAGGCGTTCTGTGCCAGACGTGTAGTGGTCGCAGAGGACGCCGCGATAATCAGATCAGCGTCGTCGTTGCGTTCGTTCACAACCGTGGAAAACGCAAGGCCGCCACCGGCACCAGCAAGGTTTGTCACCTGAACAGGTGCGTCGACCTGACCGATATCAAACAGGATTTTGCCGATTTGACGGCAGGTGAAATCCCAACCACCACCAGGATTTGCAGGGGCGATACATTCAGCCGCCATAGCGGACGTTGCGCCAACAGAGAGCGCGACGCTGACAGACAGCGCCTTGAAGCTAAGATATTTCATGTGTTCCTCCCAGAACTTATTCGGGCTTTCGCCCCTCGATTCCCGGTCTCCATCGGGATAGACGTTAACGCTAACTTACCTAGCGGAAGGTTGTCGAGTCCGGATGCAAGCGGTTGCAAGTCTGCTGGGTCGTGACAACGGAACTGCCTACGACTATGACGCGGCCAAGTATAAGGACTCACGCCGAATGACCGCCAAAACCGTTGAATTCATCATTGCCGAAAATCCGCCCGCGCGGATGGATAAGGCCTTGGCGTTGAATGTGCCGCTTGATGCGTCCCTTAGTCGGTCGCGTTTGGCGCGGTTGTTGGCGGATGGTGCGGTGCAGGTGAACGGCGTTGTTGTGACGGACCCGCGTGCAAAGCCGGCTGAGGGCGACGCCGTTGAAATTAAAGTTGAAATTACAGACGATTACCATGTCGCGCCCGAAGACATCCCGTTGAATGTGGTGTTTGAGGACGACGACCTGATCGTTATTAACAAGCCTACAGGCATGGTGGTGCATCCGGCCCCCGGCACGCCGGGTGGGACGTTGGTGAACGCGTTGCTACATCATTGCGGCGAAGCGTTGTCTGGCGTTGGTGGCGAAAAGCGCCCCGGAATCGTGCACCGCATTGATAAGGAAACCAGCGGGCTGCTGGTCGTCGCCAAGACAGACCGCGCCCATCACGGCTTGGCGGCCCAGTTTGAGGCCCACACAGTTGAGCGCCACTACCGCGCCATTTGTTACGGCGTGCCCGATAGCAATGACCCGCGTGTGCGTGGCATTAAGGGTGCCAGCTTTGAGCCGGGCAATATCTTGAAATTGCAAACCCAACTGGCGCGCCACAAGCATGACCGGCAAAAACAGCAGGTGGTCTGGCACAATGGTCGCCACGCTGTGACGCGGGCGCGGATTGTTGAGCCTTTGGGGAACCCTGCGGTCGCGGCGGTGCTGGATTGTTGGCTGGAAACCGGGCGCACACACCAAATTCGCGTGCATCTAACCCACGCTGGCCACGGATTGATCGGTGATCCGACCTATGGCGGGCGGCGCAAGCTGTCAGAAAAGGCGGTTGGCGATGCGGGTCGGCAAGCGGCGCATGATTTTTCACGCCAAGCGTTGCATGCGGCGACATTGGGGTTCGA
>JAHBAO020000024.1 GCA_018500065.2 Octadecabacter sp.
GTATAGGGGCTGCGCGAATTACGAACAAGGGGGGTGAACGTGCAACTTAATCGCATTTCACACGCAGTATTAACACTTCACGCTATGATTGTATGGTTTAACATCGATAGACGTATGTTGGACCTGTATGTTTAGTTTGATCATCAAGAAAAACCGCCCACATTATCGGACGATCGCCGATCTATCGACGCGGGACATCCCGATGCAGGTCATGACCGTCCTATTCTTAAGCGCGATTTGCTTTCACCTCGGGTACCAAAAGATTGCGCTCTTCATCGCTTGCTGGTCGATCATCGCAGAAACCTGCATCTATCGTTTGTCCAAAGCGCAAAAACCGTTTGACCAGATGTCCAAAGACGTGGCGCAGTTCGGAATTCTGCTGCTGTCGTTCATCAATGCCTTTGTCTACTCGGCTCCCGCCCTGATCCTCGCGGCGGACCCCTCAATCGCCATGAAAATAACCGGCGTCCTCTGGCTCGTGGGGGTGCAAATTTATGTTGCGAACACGTGGTCGCGTGTGCCGATATTTGTGTTTGCGATGTTGCTGCCTACGATGCTGATCATGGTGATGGCGTTTTTTCAGTTGCCCACAACTGTGCCCGTCGCCTCGGGCTTCGCCCATTGGAGCGCCACTTTCGCCTTCGTCGTCATCTTTATCTACAGCTCTCTGGATACTTTGCGCCAGCACATGGCGACCCAATCCGCACTGTTCGAGGCTGAACGCACAGCCTCTTCGCAGCTCGCCCAACTCGAAGATTCCCAGCGCCATGATGCGCTCACAGGCCTCCTCAATCGGCCCGCGTTCGATGTCGCCTTGCAGGTTATGTTAGAAGACCGCACGCATGGTGGCGGCGAAATTGCCGTGTTTCTCGTCGATCTCGACAGTTTCAAACCCATCAATGACACCTACAGCCATGAAGCGGGCGACCGCGTGCTGACCGAAACGGCAAAGCGCCTGCAAGCCCATATCAACGACATCGGAATTGTCGGCCGCCTCGGCGGGGACGAATTTATCTGCGCCGTGCACGTCGATGAAGGGCTCGACCTCATGGCCCTCGCCGAAACACTCAGCAAGCAGATCGCGCTTCCGGTTTTATGGAACCAGCGCATGCTCAAGGTCACGGCAAGCATCGGAATTTCCTCAACGGGCGGATTGCAAGGGCCACTTGCCACCGTTCCAAGCCTATGTTCAACCGCAGACCAAGCCATGTTTGCTGCCAAATCAGCACCCAACCGCGTGCCTGTCTTATATGAGGCCCACCTGTTCGCACCGCGCATGACCGCCGACGACAAACAGGCCCTCATCGACAGCATTTCCAACGAAACGCTGCGCCCCTACTATCAACCCAAAGTTCACTTGCAGACCGGCCAGATCATCGGATTTGAGGCATTGGCCCGGTGGGACCACCCTGAGGGTGGAACACGTACGCCGTTTGATTTTCTTTGCCAAATTTATGAACTTGGGCTGCAAGGTGATTTCATGATCAGCATAGCAACCCAGGTTTTTCGCGACGTCGAAGCGATGCTCGATCGTGGCTTTGACCCGGGCCAGGTCTCCCTCAACGTCCCCGAAGTTGCCCTTGCCACCCACACGGGTCGCCAAGACCTACAGCGCATCGTCGCCGCGCGCCCCGCCGTGGCGAAACACATCACATTTGAGATTACAGAAGACGTTTTCATCGCCCGCGCGGCGGCCACCATTCAAGCCTCCATCGCCAGTTTTCGCGCCCTTGGCGTGCGCATTTCACTGGATGATTTTGGCACTGGTTTCGCGTCGTTCCAACACCTGCGGCAACTGGATTTCGACGAACTGAAGATCGACACCAGCTTCGTGGCGGGCCTTGGCCATGACGCCACCGCCGAAGTCCTCGTGCGTGGCTTCCTCGACATTGCATCGGGTCTTGGCGTCAGCGTCGTCGCAGAAGGCGTCGAAACCGAGGCTCAAAGCCAACACCTGATCAATATGGGGTGCTTGGTCGCGCAAGGCTATCTCTACAGCGCCGCCGTCCCCCTCAGCGGCGCAACCGGACTGCTCGCAAAACAACAGGCCGCTTAAGGGCGCTGCAATTTCACCGCTTCTTGCCGCGCATGGCGCACCAGATGCGCCACATAGGGCAGCTCTGCCTCATCATCGCGCACCGCCGCATAAAGACGGCGCGTCAAACCCGTCTTCGTCAAAGGCCGCGTCACATAATCAGACCCATAAGACGCCTGCCGCACAACCCAATCAGGCAACACCGCAACCCCGCGCCCGGATGCCACCAACAACAATATCACCGCCGTCAATTCAACCTGCCGCACATCCCTTGGATGCACATGCGCAGGCGTCAAAAGCTGTGAAAACACATCCAACCGCGCCGGTTCCACGGGATAAGTGATCAACGTTTCCGCGCGAAAATCTTCCGCGTCGATATAGGCTTTACTCGCCAGTGGATGGTTCTTGGCCGCCACAAACACCGGCTCATAATCAAACAAAGGCAGGAACGTCACACCGGCGATGTCCTCAGGATCCGACGACACCACAAGATCAACCTGTTGTTTTTGCAAGGCTGGCATCGCCTCAAACGCCAATCCGGGGCGAATATCCACATCCACATCCGGCCACGCCTTGCGAAAGCCCTCCAGCACCGGAAACAACCATTCAAAACAGGCATGACACTCGATCGCAATGTGCATCCGTCCCGCATGCCCCTGCACAAGCCCCGAAAACTCGGCTTCCAACGCCGCCACTTCAGGCAATATCCGGTCCGCCGCCGCCAACAGCCGCTTGCCCGCCGCCGACAACTTCAAGGGCTTGGATCGACGCACAAACAGCTCAACCCCCGCTTGGTCCTCGATCCCCTTGATCTGGTGGCTCAACGCCGATTGCGTGATCCCCAAACTGTCCGCCGCGCGCGCCAATCCGCCCATCTCATGAATGGCTTTTATCGTGCGCAAATGGCGAAACTCGATATGCATACCTGAACCGTCCTCATGATGTTCGTGAAGGTTATGAATTTGCCTCATGTACGCCAAGCCACCATAAGGATGCAACCTTACGGAGCACGCCCTCATGTCCAGCCCTGCTATTTCTTTTGAATTCTTCCCGCCAAAATCAGTTCAGGCCTCTTTCCGTCTGCACGACTGCGTGCAAACGCTGGCACCCCTGGACCCGACCTTCGTGTCGGTAACCTACGGCGCAGGTGGCACAACCCGCGCGCTCACCCATGAAGCGGTCGATGCCCTTGTGAAAACCAGCGACCTCAATGTCGCCGCCCACCTGACCTGTGTCGACGCAACCCGCGCCGAAACACTGGCCATCGCAAAAGATTACAAAGCCGCAGGCGTTAACCACATCGTGGCCCTGCGCGGCGATCCGCCAAAGGGTTCCACTGGCTTTCGCCCGCATCCCCAAGGGTTTGACGGTTCAATTGATCTAACCCGCGCCCTCGCCGATGAGGGTTTTGAGGTCACCGTTGGTGCCTATCCAGAAACCCACCCCAATGCGTCCAGCCAACAGGCTTGCATTGACCACCTGAAAGCCAAGATTGATGCAGGTGCAACCCGCGCCATCACCCAGTTTTTCTTTGAAGCAGACACATTCCTGCGCTTCCGCGATGCCTGCGCAGACGCGGGCATCACCGCGCCGATCCTTCCGGGCATCTTGCCAATCGAAAACTGGTCCGGCGTACAAAAATTCGCCACAAGTTGCGGCGCCAATATCCCACAGGTCCTGCAAGACGCCTTCGCCAAGGCAACCGATCCGGAAACGATCGACCTTCTGGCCACCGCACAAGCAACAGAGCTTTGCGATGATCTCCTTAGCCAAGGTGTTGATCACCTACATTTCTACACGCTGAACAAACCGGAACTGACCCGCGATGTCTGCCACGCGTTGGGTGTCACTCAGAAGCTTAGCCTGCAAAACGTAGCATAACCCCCTGTTTCTTTTGTTCAAAAATACCTAATTTCAAACATCACATCTGCGTGCTGCCTCCCACTTAGGCGGGCTCACGCCCCCAAAGCGCGCCAATACTAAACACACACAAGCCTCGCTTGTGTTCAATTCGGCACCGCCAACTTGGTATCGTTGGGACGTCGAAGCGCGACACTGGGGTGGAGCGTTTCAGACGGGTCGCGCCCAACCACGCGCGCTTTGCGCACAAAGAACATTTTCGACCACCCGCGCCAGCGCCCCATCGACGGTGCCGTCGGATCTGTCGGAAACCGCGCCACCCAATCGGCTGGCAATGGCAGACCGCAGCGTTCCAACCGCTCCAACATCCAAACCAGCGACAAGTTCGCCAAAGGGCGTGCAGGCTCATACCCGCTGATCTGGCCGCCAACATCGCCGTGCGTACCAGGGAACCAGACCTGCTCCATGCGGCCCTCCCACCCCGGCGGGCAAGACCAAAGCACAGGCGTATAGGCCTCACGGGTTTCATCCAACGCCAGCGCATGAAAGCCGTTTTTGATCGAATCGCCCAAAGCATGGTTGTGAAACTGATGTTCCACCGCCGACCAGTGCCACAAGATCGGCACACGAACCCCCAGCGCCTTCACGGTATCCCAAACCGCAACCGCCTCAATTTCGACCGACGGGTGGCAATGGCGTTTTCGAAACGCCTCCGCAGCGACCCCGCGCCCACCGCGTCTATAGTGGCGATACGCCAACTGAACATTGCGTTCTGTCGCGCTGCCCGTCTTCACCAGCCCAACAAGGTCGATCACCCCCGCAAGCGATCGCGCAGCATAAGCCCCGCGAGAATATCCCGCCAAAACAATGCGATCTCCCGTTCGGTACCGCGTTGCCAACACGCCGTACGCGCGTTTGATCTGGCGGTTGATCCCGCGCCCTTGCATCACATCAAGCGTCGCACCCCAATCTGTCCACTGGATGCCCGGCTCATAATAAATCGTCAAGTTCGCCCCAAGCTTGGCCGCATCACTGGCTTCTTGCAGCAGCTTATACAACTGGCCCGCATGGGTTTCTTGGCCACCAATAAGCGACGACATCGTGCCATCCAGAATGATCACATGGGTCGCCGGCCCGCGTTTGCGCACACCCGCCGTTTCATGTCGCCCCCCCCGCCCGAAAAGACGTTTGATCCAGTGCGTCAGCGCCATATTGCGCCCTCTGTCCGGCAAGCTACGACGGCCTGAGGCTGATTGTCATTCTCACTCATCGGGCCATCATCAACCTTAATGGTTTCCATATCGTAACGCGCGCGCTGCATCCTTAGAACCCTAATCACCGTATGCAGCAGGTCCAGCCCCCTTTGTGCAAGATAACGCAGGGTTGTTCTACCGTGCTTGGCCGCAAAACCCGCGCCACCGCGCGCGCCCCTGTTTTTATACACTGCCGCCTTCACCTTTGGTCTGTGTTTGAGTATCCCTCGCCCAACACATGAAAAGGGCGCATCCCATGCCAATGGAAAAAAAATTCGACGCACGCGAGGCCGAGGCCCGCATCACCGAACGCTGGCTGTCAAACGACGCCTTCATCGCGGGCGCAAATGCCAAACGCGATGACACCTACTGCGTCATGATCCCGCCCCCCAACGTCACGGGCGTTCTGCACATGGGCCACGCCTTCAACAACACGCTGCAGGATATTCTAGTCCGCTGGCACCGCATGCGCGGCTTTGACACCCTTTGGCAGCCCGGAACTGATCACGCAGGCATCGCCACGCAGATGGTTGTGGAACGCAAGCTTGCTGAAAACGGCGAACCCAAACGCGTCGAACTGGGCCGCGAGAAGTTCCTGCAAAAAGTCTGGGACTGGAAAGCGGAATCCGGCGGCCAGATCATCAATCAGCTCAAGCGTCTCGGCGCGTCCTGCGATTGGTCCCGCGAAGCCTTCACCATGTCCGGCGCGCCCGGTGCCCCCGCCGATGCGCAGGGCAACTTCCACGACGCCGTGATTAAGGTGTTCGTTGAGATGTACAACAAAGGCCTGATCTATCGCGGCAAGCGCCTCGTGAATTGGGACCCGCATTTCGAAACCGCGATCTCAGATCTTGAGGTCGAGAACATCGAAGTCGACGGCCATATGTGGCATTTCAAGTATCCGCTCGCGGGCGGCGCGACATATGAGTACGTCGAGAAAGATGAAGACGGAAATGTAATACTTAGCGAAACGCGCA
>JAHBAO020000424.1 GCA_018500065.2 Octadecabacter sp.
CGCCACTTCGGGCCAGACGCCGCAAAACCCGCTGCGACCTGCGCGGTTGAAACATTCGGGAATTTCATCACGGGCTTTGGCATGGCGGGGGGTGAACTTGTCGGTCGCCCCAAAGATTACGCCTATGCCTTTGATATGGCACGCGAAGCGGGTATGCCGCTGACCTGCCACGCAGGGGAATGGGGCGGGCCGGATATGGTCGTGGACACCATTAATGATCTCAAAGTTAAGCGTATCGGCCACGGTGTGAACGCCATTCACGACGCCAATTTGGTGGCTGAGATCGCGGACAAAGGCATCACGCTCGAGGTTTGCCCAGGGTCCAACGTGTTCCTAAAGGCAACGGGCGATTGGGCGGATCACCCGATCAGGCGGCTGCGCGATGCGGGTGTGAAGGTCACTGTCTCAACAGACGACCCACCCTTCTTTGGCACCACAATGACAGATGAATTTGACATGCCCGCCCAAACATTCGATTGGGGCGAGGATGATTTCAACGCTCTCAACCAAACAGCATTAGACGCGGCGTTCTGCGATGCAGACACCCGCGCCTCCATCGCCAAACGATTGGAAACAGCATGACCGAACTGCCCCACCTGACCCATGTCCAGCACCCGCTGGTGCAACACAAACTGACACTGATGCGCGACAAGAACACGTCGACGGCTGTGTTTCGCCAGCTTTTGCGCGAGATTTCACAGCTGCTCGCCTATGAAGTCACACGCGAACTGCCGATGACGACAAAGCGCATTGATACCCCGATGGAGGCGATGGATGCGCCGACACTCGAAGGGCGCAAGTTGGCGCTGATTTCGATTTTACGGGCGGGCAATGGGCTGCTGGATGGGATGTTGGAATTGATCCCGTCTGCGCGGGTTGGTTTCGTGGGCCTCTATCGTGACGAAAAAACGCTGCAGCCGGTGCAATACTATTTCAAAGTGCCCGATCACATGGACGAACGCTTGGTCATCGCCGTTGATCCGATGTTGGCCACGGGAAATTCGTCGATTGCCGCGATTGAGCTGTTGAAGAAATCGGGCGCAAAAAACATCCGATTCTTGTGTCTGCTTGCATCGCCCGAAGGCATTGCCGCGATGAAAGCGGCGCATCCTGACGTTCCGATTGTGACAGCTTCGGTGGATAGTCGCTTGAATGACAATGGATATATTGTACCGGGACTAGGGGATGCGGGTGACCGTATGTTTGGCACAAAATAAGGGGGCGATCCCTTTACATATTAGGCATTGTTCGGCATTGTTCCACAATATCTTGTGGGGACAACTATGTATTTTTTCGGCCGAAACTCTGGGCTACTTTCGACAGTTGCGGTTGTCGCCGCGCTGATTGGTGGCGCTTCGAACGCACAAAGTTTGCGGAACTCAAGCGGTCCTGCTGAGACCCCGCCTGCGTCATTTACGTCAAACCAGTACGTGGACAGCCGCGGGTGTGTGTTTGTGCGTGCCGGAATTGACGGAACGACAAACTGGGTTCCGCGGGTGTCCCGCAGCAGAGAACAGCTTTGTGGTTTCCAGCCGAGTGGTTCAAGGCCGACAGCAGTTGCGCAGGCGCAGCCACAACCCGCGCCCGCGCCCACTCCGGCGCCAACCCCAGCCGCACCTGCGCCAGCACCTGCACCTGCACCCGTTGTTCAACCCCCCGTGGTCGCCGCAGCCCCTGCGCCGCGCGTAACGCGCCCGGCGACAACAATTGGCGCGATCACCCCGCAAATCGGTCAGTCAGCGCGCGTTGCGGCAACACCCCCTGTTCAAACAGCCGCGCCATCGCCGCGTGTGATCACGGCACCGTCCACGCAGCCGCGCACATTAACACGTGCGCAGGCCTGTGCCGGACGAACAGGCATTCAGCCAAACCTTGTTAGCCAGCGCACCGGCCAGCCGATCGACTGCGGCGGTAACGCGCCCGCGCCACAGGTTGCGGCTGTCGCCCCCCGTCCATCCGTGCAAGCCCCCGCGGTGCAGTCCCGTCTTACACGCGCACAAGCGTGCGCCGACATGGCCGAGTCAGATCGGCAGTTCATCAGCGCCGTTACAGGACGCCCCGTTCAGTGTGACACGCAAGCCGCGCCCGCAACACAAGGCACATTTGCGCGCCTGCAAGCCGATCTTGCTTTGCCGCAGCGCCCCTATTCCAACCCGCTTGACGGCGCACCTGGTGCGATATTCGCGCCGACGCCAATGCAGGGCAGGGTGGTGTCGAACCGGATCCCCTATTCCAACCCATTGGATCGCACTGCGGGGTCCACGTTCACGCCAAATATGAACACGCGACACGTGTCATTGTGCAGCTTCGCCACCGCCGTAGGCAACAACGAGTATTGCGGCCCGAACGCTGCAACGCCGTCTCCATATGTCGCGGACCGCAACGTTGTTTCACGTGCGCGCACCTCAGCTGCCTCGCAGGGGTTCATTGGGGATCTGCTTAATCAAAATCCGCCGCCCTATTCCAACCCGACGAACGCTTACGCGCTTGCTGCGCCAACGGTTCCGGATGGCTATGCACGGGTCTGGGGAGACGGTCGTTTGAACACCCAGCGCGGGCTTCCGGCGACGTCATCTTCACAATACCCGACGACCAACAGTCGCGTACAATATGCCACGGCACCGCGTGCACCGCGGGCTGCGGTTGCGCAACCGCAG
>JAHBAO020000280.1 GCA_018500065.2 Octadecabacter sp.
CGCAGCAGTTGTAGGTGATCATCGTAAAAGATGTGCGGCTTACCCTGATAATCAAACTTGGAAAGCGTCAAGGAACGGCTTTCGATGCTTTGGGAATATAGCCGAACAAGCGTTTGGAAATAGCTTTCATCAGGAATCCAAACCCGCCGAAAATATGTGTCGTAAATCTTACGATCCGGATCTTCCAAAATGGCCGACAATGTTTGACGGGTTAGACACCACCACTGTGAACCCATGTGTGGAACGATTCCTTCGGGGACCCTACGATACATCTTGAACCGGCGCTGAAATTCCACGTAGCGGTCAAACAGAAATCTGTTTTTACGCCATGAAAACGGGAATCGAAGGGTGAAGCGCTCAAAGTCGAGCCCGCCTTGCGTCCACGGTACATCTGCTGTTGTCGCGCTCTCGATAAAATCAGTACGCGGACGCTTGGCAAGATAAGCCTGCAAATCTTTGATCGGTCGAAGCGGTAAGCAAGACCCAGATGCAAGATAGACATGGCGCACATCTGGAAACTTGGCCAACATCATCGTCGAAGCAGATTGGGACGCGGCGACAATTCCCCATGTTCCCCATTCACACCGATGCCGTTTGGAAAACAACACGTCCGGAACGTCGGCAAGGCTTTTGACAAAGTCATCATATGCCGCGCGCTTCACGTTTTTATCGACGTGAATGACAACGGGGCAACCACCAGCCGACCAATGGCGGACCACTTGTTCCGCCCGGTCAAACGCGTTGTGGACCAACATGACGACACCAACACTCATGCCCAATTGCCTTTTGACATGAGGCCGAGAATCTCGAGTTGGCGCCAGTTGATGTATTTTTCCGACCACTTGCACCACAGGTCCGGATGCTGGGAAATTCCCTCAGCATAGGCCTTATATTCTTGCGAGCCCGCATAATGCTGGCCGCGTGCCAGTTCTTCTTGCGCCTTTGCACCGAAGGTATCCAAAAACTTAGCGTGAAGCAGTATCCCTGACGCTTTTTCACCACCCCATTCGTCGTAAACAAGGTTCAAGCCACGCGGCAAAATCATGTGCGTTGAGCTTACGTAAGCGTAGTCTTTGCTCCACTTCACGAGGGGTGTTTTATTCAATGCCGGTGCGCGCCACGGTTCTTCTTTGAAAAACATCCGCGCACGTGGGCCGCCTTGAATCCAAAGATTATAGAACAAGTGGTTCTTCGAGATCGTGTAGTTCCCGCTGTCAAACCAAGACGCGATTTCCATCGGGTCTTGTCCGCGATTGTAGGGCACCGCATCAAGACGGCCCTTAGGGTACATATCGAGCAACATCGCACCGAAACTGCGAATGTCAGATGCATCCAGCCAATCGGTGAGGGCGCGAATTGGGCGTGTGTCGCAGAACGGATAAATGAAAAACTCATCCGGATCGACAACCAGCGCCCAGTGCCCGTCTGCATATTTGCGCTGGAGGTGATTCAGCCAATCAACACCAAATCTAGACTTTCGATAACTTGCACTTGCTTTCCAGATTGAAACATCCGGTTGGTTCGCCGCGTAGTCACCGCCGCCATCATCACTGTCGTTGTCGACCATAAAAAAGTGATCGACACCTAAATCACGGTAATATTTGAAAAAATACGGAAGCCGGATGTCTTCGTTGCGAAATGTAGAAAAAACAAAGACGTCATTTGGCTTTAACTGGTCCGTCCGGTCCTTGACCACAGACAGCTCACGGCTTTTGCGCCGGGCACGAAGGTGCCAGCGCTTTCGCTGAAGGCGAAGCCGATATGATGTCCAGGTGCCCAAGTTGGTCCTTCCAGTCTCGCAAGCGAAGTCTATAAAGCTCGCTAGTGCCTTATAGTTAACACACCATTGAAAATACGAGCAAATACTGCCTACTGTTTCCATTCAACAAATAATGATCCGGATTTGGCAACCTTTCGAAGAGGTGATGCCTTATCCCCACGTTCCCCGCGTCATCAATCCCAGCGCTTCAAGCTGCGCCGTTCCCTCGTACTTGACCGACTTCACAGTCCACAGGTCAGGGTCGTCGATCAGTGCACTGTAATAGGTCTGATACAGGTCGCTATTCTCGAAATGCTGCGCGCGTGTCAGTTCTTCCGCGGATTTTTCACCAATATTGGGCAAAAACTTCGTGTGAAGCAGAACGCCTGACACATTTGCGCGTTCGCCTAAGTCAAACACGTCGTTCAGTCGTCGTGGCAATATCTGATGGGTCGATGTGACATAGGCATATCCGCGCCGCCACTTGACCAAGGGTGTTTTATTAAGCGTCGGCGAGCGTTCCGGCTGGCTGCCGAAAAACATCCGATCGCGCACGCCGCCTTGAATCCACAAATTCCCAAACACAGGGTGTAGCTTTGCGCGGTAATTGTCCGCGTCAAACCAAGGCACTGTCTGAATTGGATCGGTACCTGATACGTACCGCGCCTGCCCAACTGGGCCTTTTGGATATAAATCAAGCATCATCGCGCCAAATGCGTTGCGTCCTGTGGCGTCAAGGTGCGCGGTTAAGTCTTCAAGGCCACTTACGTCGCTGTCTGGATAAACCAAGAGCTCATCCGCATCGACGGTCAGACACCAACTTCCAACGCCGTATTTCATCTGCAAGCAGGTCAGCCAATCGACGCCAAAACGAGACGCTTTGTAGCTATCCGGAGTGGTCCAAACTGAAACATCGGGCTGGTCGGCTAGAAACGCTGCGGTGCCATCATCGCTCGCATTGTCGACGATCAGAAAATGCGCAACGCCCAGCTTTCGGTAGTGTGCCAACCAGTGTTCTATACGCACCATCTCATTGCGCATGGTCGAAAACACCATGACCCCTGCTTGTGGGATCTGGCGATAGGAGGCGCGCGAAATTTCTTTGCGTCTCCGCAATGACCGCATCAACAGACGCCGTCGCTTCCACCGCATTCGGTAGGAAAACAACACATCCTTCAGGAAGCCCCGTTTGCGTCGACCTTGGGAATCCTCGCCCTGCGGAATGAAGGGAAACATCAGCCTTATGCGCTACTGCGCAGCCTGTTGCATCGACATCATTTCGCGCAAGTAGGCCCCGAACTCTGCGCCCAGGTCCGGTCGCGCCATGCCGAAGGCAACAGTCGCTTGCAAAAAGCCTGCCTTTGAACCGCAATCAAATCGCTGCCCACGGAAACGATACCCAAACACATCGCGACCCTCGCGCAGCTCCGCATCAATCGCATCTGTAAGCTGCACTTCGCCACCAGATCCGGTTTTGATCTTATTGAGGTTCTGCATGATCTTGGGAGTCAGAATGTAGCGCCCAATCACGGCCAAGTTTGATGGCGCTTCATCAACAGGCGGCTTTTCAACAAGCCCCTTTACGGACACCATTGAACCAAAGTCTTCTTTCACGTCGATGACACCGTAGGCAGATGCTTTTTCTTGCGGCACTTCCATCGCGGCAACCATACAACCGCCTGTTTCTTCGTGCGCTTCAACCATCTGCTGAAGACATGGTTTCTCGGCCGCGATCACGTCGTCAGGCAGGATAACTGCAAAGGGTTCGTTCCCAACAAGACGGCGCGCGC